>JBPCWT010000275.1:0-5390 GCA_051009255.1 Ruegeria sp.
AGCCTGGAGCAATCAAGGAAGAATTCTAATGGTTCAGATTGAAGACAAAGAGTTGATTCTACATATCGGGCATCCGAAAACCGGGACGACGACGCTGCAACAAACATTCAAGAAGAACAGGGATTTCCTTGAAAAGCAGGGCATTCTCTACCCAATGCAATCCAGTCAATATAATCACAAGCTGATTGTCCCCCTGTGGAGCCAAAGAAGTGCTTAGGGATCTTTTCACCGCTTTGATCTGGGATCCGTTGAAGACCAGATCAACTTTGCCGAACAGAAGTGGGCCGAAGTGATGGAACGGTTCTCATCATCTCGGTTTCGGCAACTCGTGATCAGTTCGGAACTGATGTTCAATCCATCCGCGATCACGATTATCGCGAACCTCAAGTTAAGCATGGCAGGCTTAAATGCCCGGACCAAGGTTGTTGCGTATATTCGGGAACCAACGGCCGCTCTTCTTTCTGGTATTCAACAAAGCCTGAAACAAAAGGACGTCATCCGAATTCCGCCCAGAAATAGGGTGGAGGGATGCATCTCGGCCTACGAAAATGCCGAAGTTGGCGATTTGCACATTGAAAAATTCGGGCGCGAAGATTTGTTAAATGGAAATATCGTTGACGATTTCTGCGCGAAGTTCCTGCCCGACCTTCCGGCGCAAAAGCTGGTACCTGCCGACGATGCAAAGGTATCATTTTCCGCAGAGGGAATGGCGCTGCTGCAGGCGCAACATCGCGGGGACGAAGACTTAAATTTCCTGAACAGTCAACGTAGGACCAAAAGAAACAACTTTCTGATGGCGCACGAACAGAAAGTGCCGGGATATACACGCCCCAAACTGCAAGATCAGGTTCGTGACGCTTATGCTGCCTATGTCACGGATTATGATTGGCTGGCAGAACATTACCAGATGGAGTTCCCAAAGGTCGATCGTTCGCGCGTGTCGCTGGCCGATGCCGAGAAGCTGTTGAAATCCATTGTGGATGTAAGGGACTTGTGCCCGGTTGACGAAGACCGTCTGGAAGCATTGAAGCAATCGCTCTGCGAGAGCAAACGTTCGTTCACCCGCAAAGGAGCCTTTAGCCAAAGCCTGAGGGAACGGTTTAAGCTTTAGGAATTAGAAAATAGCGCCGCCTCTTTTTTTCAACTTATTAAATGAATAAAACCCAGCCATGCTAAAAACCCGCATCATTCCCTGCCTGGACGTCGCTGATGGCCGTGTGGTCAAGGGTGTCAATTTCGTGGGCCTTAGAGATGCTGGCGACCCGGTTGAGTCGGCCAAGGCCTATGATGCGGCCGGGGCGGACGAAATCTGTTTTCTGGACATCCATGCCACGCATGAAAATCGCGGGACGATGTTCGACGTTGTCCACCGCACCGCCGAGCAATGTTTTGTTCCGTTAACGGTTGGCGGCGGGGTGCGCAGCAAGGATGACGTCCGGGCGCTTTTGCTGGCCGGGGCCGACAAGGTTAGTTTCAATTCAGCGGCGGTGGCCGATCCTGATGTGGTCGCCGAGGCGGCAGATCAGTTTGGCAGCCAGTGCATCGTTGTGGCCATCGACGCCAAGACCGTCAGCCCGGGAAAATGGGAAATCTTTACCCATGGCGGTCGAAAACCAACCGGCATAGACGCCGTCGAGTTTGCAAAAACCGTTGTCGCAAAAGGCGCTGGTGAAATCCTGCTGACGTCTATGGATCGGGATGGAACCAAGGCCGGATTTAACCTGCCGTTGACGCGCGCGATTTCAGATGCCGTGAACGTACCCGTCATTGCGTCCGGCGGTGTGGGAAATCTGGACCATCTGGTTGAAGGCGTGACAGAGGGCGGCGCCAGTGCCGTTCTTGCGGCATCGATATTTCACTTTGGCGAATTCACGATCCGGGAAGCCAAGAAACATATGGCTGCTGCCGGTATTCCAATGAGGCTGACATGAACATTTTGCACGACCTTGCCGCCACGATTGACGCCCGAAAAGGCAGCGACCCAGATACCAGCTGGACCGCAAAGCTGCTGTCGAAAGGCCCGGAAAAATGTGCCGAGAAATTTGGCGAAGAAGCGATCGAGGCGATTGTCGAGGCCGTCAAAGGCGACGCGGACCGGTTAACGTCCGAGGCCGCGGATGTTTTGTATCATCTGCTGGTCATGCTGGCCGCGCGGGATGTTACGCTGGATGCGGTTCTGGACGAGCTGGCGCGCCGTCAGGGTATAAGCGGTATCGACGAAAAGGCATCGCGATCAAGTGATTGACCTGCGTCTTCCACCGATTGATCCGGCGCATTATACTTGCTGGTCAAAGCGCCAGAGTGCGGCAAAATGCGGAGCGACGCGGGAATGTTGAAAACCTTGGCCCATGCGCTGAGCGTGCTTGCGATTGTGGCGCTTGGTGCCTGCTCTGCCCCGCCGCCATCGGGCGATCAGCAGGTTCAGAAACTTGCCGTTCAGATACGCAGCCTTGGCCCGGATATCGACCCGGAAGAGGCCGAACGCGCAGCACGCATCGCGTATGACTATACCGCCCAGCTGGCGCAGGAATACCAGATCACCGACCCGCCGCTGATTCACAATGCCAAGGTTAACAAAGGGTTGCGCCCTAGGGGGTTGTGCTGGCACTGGGCCGAAGATATCGAGCGCCGCCTGCGACAGGAAGAGTTTCAGACACTGGCGCTGCACCGTGCAATTGCCAATGCCGACAACCCGTTTCGTATCGACCACAGCACGGCTATTATCAGCCGACGGGGTGAGACGATGTATGACGGTGTGATACTGGACCCGTGGCGGTACGGCGGGGTTCTGTTCTGGTCCCCTACCCTTGCCGATACGCGGTATGAATGGGTGCCGCGCAATATCGTGCTGGAAAAACGGCGGCAAGAGCAGCTTGCAGAGCAACGGCTTGCCTTTGGCGAATGAGTTGGCCTGTCACAACTTGGACGAGATGATGCCCGTGGCGAACCCGCCCATTCGCAATTCTCCGAACAGGCGCTGATACTCGATCTTTGGACACCGATTCTGAATGACATCCAAACCCTTGGCTTCGGCCTTGGCTGCGGCTTCGGGGTTTTCGACACCGATTTGCATCCAGATCGTTCTGAGATGCGGCAAAACGTTCATGGCTTCGTCCACGATGGGTGGAACCGAATCTGACCGGCGGAAGATGTCCACCATGTCCACTGGTTCGGGAATGTCGGACAACGAACCGCGCACCGTCTGACCAAACAGTTGCGATCCCGCGTGTCCGGGATTGACAGGTATGACCTTGAAACCCTTGAGGCCAAGGTAACGCGCCACATAATAACTGGGGCGTACAGGATTCATCGAAACACCGACCAGGGCGATCACCTTGGTGCGCAGCAAAATCATCTTTAGATAGTCGTGGGAGTAGGTAGGCATGGCGGCACCCTAGCGCCGGGATTACCAAAAAAAAAGCGCCCAAGAGCATCTTGGGCGCAGTTATGGAACGAGGGACAGTGAAATGACCCGCGGCAGTTCCACTCCGCGGTCACTGTTGCATTTAAGCATAAGTTGGCCAAAAAAAAGGGTAGACGCGCATTTTTGTGATGACAGGACACAAAAAGTGACTTGCCGAGGTTACTTGTACAGCACTCGGGGCCAGTTTTCCTCGGCCCGCTGGATATTATCGGCCAGGTTTTCATGCCAAATACGTTCGATTTGCTGTGAATGGATGAGATAAAGCCGGTCCTCGACAATCAGCCACGTATTGGGGTCCGTGTTGGACAAAAACCCCTGCGCCATGGCGTAAGCACAGTATCCGCCGAACTGCGGGGCAAACGCGCGGGGGTTAGATTCGAACGCTTCGCGGTTCTGTTGTGACGCGAAATGCCACATCGCGCCCTTCCACTTGACCGCGATATCCGGCTTTCCCGGCACCGGAGCGCCATCAACAAAGTAGGACACTGTATCGTATCCTTCGATCGCAGTTCCGTCATGGGCATAAAAAACCGGTTTATCCTGCGCCCACACAGCGGGGGCAACAACAGAAGCGGTCATACCAGCAATCAAGGAACGTCGGTTCAGCATTGGCCTATGGCGTCAATTAGTGTTCGATGCTGTAAAATGCATATTTTTATACACTTCGGTAACCCCTGTTGACGGGCTTGTGAACGTATGTGGATCAGTCGATGATATCCTCGATCGCGTCCCATGCTTCGTCCAGAACACGCGAAAACAGGCCTTTTTTCTTCTTTTTCTTCCTGTATTTAGCCGGCTTGCCTGTACGCCATTGATCCTGCATTTGCACGCGCGCAGTTTTGGCAGCTGGCATTTTCTTGAGGTTGTGCAGCGGTGCGCCGCAGTTGGAACAACTAAGTTCGTGGCGCCGCTCGCCTTTCAGAACCAATGCCGCGCGTGTTCCGCAATAGCAGCAGGTCGCGATTTTCGTTGGGCCTGGAATTTCGACCTCCTGTTAACGGTGTCTGGAGGCATATAGGGCGATTGCCGAGGCATTTGAAACATTGAGAGAACCAAAACCACCAGCCGCGTCGATTTTGACCAGCATGTCCACCGTCTCCTTGGTTTTTTGCCTCAACCCCGGCCCTTCGGCACCTAGGACAAGCGCGACGGGGCGGTCCAGTTTACCCTCCAGCGCGGATTCTACGGTTTCGGTGGCCTCGCCATCCAGCCCAAGGACCAGAAACCCCATGCCCTGCAACTCGGTTATGGCGTCCGCCAGATTTCGGACCCGCAGATACGGCTGACGTTCCAGAGCGCCGCTGGCCGTCTTGGCCAATGCACCGGTTTCAGGCGCGGAATGATGGCGCGTGCCAATCACGGCGCTGGCGCCCAGAACCTCGGCCGAGCGTAAGATGGCACCGACGTTATGAGGGTCGGTCACGCGGTCCAGCAGGATGACGCGCGGGTGTTCGCGACCAATGCAGTTTTCGGCCAGCCCGCCCCAATCCAACGGCTTGACCTCTAACGCGGCGCCCTGATGCACAGAACCCGCGTCGATGGGCGCGGTGAATTTCCGGGGGTCGGCCTCTTCGGGTTGGACGCCTGAAAAATCAATGGCTTCTGCAAGTTTATCCCGCGCATTGCGGGTAACGATCAGGCGCAGCTTTTGCCGGTTTGGGTTCATCAGGGCATCGCGCACGGCGTGCAAACCGAACAGCCAAACCGTCTCAGCCGCGGCGGCTTTGCGGGACTGTTCCTTCTCGATGACCCACTTGGGTTTTTTCATTTTGGTGGCCTCCGGGCCGGGGCAAGCGTTTTCTGCGTCAATGCGGATTTTTCCTGTTGACGCTTTCTTAGCGCGCTAGTAATCACGCCTCCACGTCAGGTGCAACGCCTGACAGTGGGCGACAGGCCGCAAGGTGTGGCAGGGGACTGTAACTCCCTCGCGGAGACGCACGCCTGGTTCGATTCCAGGGTCGCCCAC
>JBPCWT010000276.1:0-8260 GCA_051009255.1 Ruegeria sp.
CCCGTCACGTTCGGCGGCGGGATCATGATGGTAAAGCTTTCGTCGCGCGATTTGTTCGCACCGGCCTTAAAGGCACCGGCCTCTTCCCACGCTTTATAAATGCGGGTTTCGGCCTCGGCCGCGTTGAATGTCTTTTCCATTGCCATGGGGCATGTCCTGCGTCATCAAATTCGAGTCAGCGCCTGCAATAGCGAATGGTCGGGCCAAGGGGAAGGGGCTGCGCACCTCTCACGCGCTGCCACCGCCTGAAACCAGCTTTGTTTACGAACCGCCTGACACGGCAGCCTGATACAGGTTGGCCGTTTCCTTTGCCCCCTGCGCCAGCGCCTTGGCCTGATCCTCCCGAATACGCGCATACAATTCCAGAGCATCGGCCGAGAACAGCTGCGTCGGCACAGGAACATGAAAGAAATTCCCAACCCGGTCCTCTCCGCGCGCCAGAACCGCATAATCGCGGTCGGCCACTTTCTGTTGCGCGTTCGGGTTCAGGTAACGGATCGCCAATCCGATGCGACGATCGTCCGAGGTGTTTGGCCCCGATCCATGTATCGTCAATCCATGATGCAGCGACATCTGGCCCGGCTGCAATTCGATATGGGTCTTGTCCTCTTCGGCGACATCGACCGCAACTTCCTGACCGCGCGACAACAGATTGTTTTCTGAAAAAGTGTCGTTATGCGGCAGGATCGGGTTCTTGTGGCTGCCCCTGGCAAAATCCATGCAACCGCTTTGTGTTGTGGCCGGGGACAAGGCGATCCAGGCCGTGACCTGATCGGGCGTTTCGCCCATGCCCCAATAGGTCAGGTCCTGATGCATGCCGACAACATGCGTTGTGCGCGGTTCCTTGATAAACAGCTCTGCCGACCACAACAGCAGGTCCGGCCCCAGAATACCCTCCACAACATCCAGAACCCGCGGGTCCAGCGCGATCCGCGCGACCAGCGGCATGACCACATGCGCGTTCACCCTTTTGTAGATGGTCAACGGCAGCGGCAGGTCGGCTTCGCGCCAGTTCCGTTCGATTTCTTCAAACTCGGCGCGCAATCTTGCCGCTTCAGAGCTGTCGAAAACGGTTACCGGGAAAATGAATCCATCCTCCCAGTACCCCTCGATCTGGCCGGGCGACAGACGACCTTGGGTCAAAGCGATCGGGTTTGGCATGTGAACTCCGTCAGGCTGAATAACAGCCACAGATTACGGGGCCTTTTTGCGGCCCTGCAATTCTGTTTGCGACACCCCGACGGCCTCGCGCAAAATTGCCAGGTTCCGGACCTGTAGAACGATCAGATACAGCGGTGCGTCATGCGGTGCATGAATGTCCAAGTTGCGAACCATGTGGTCATCTCGCCGCTGTCCGGCGGCAACCATTTTGACAATTGCTCGAACTTTGCTCCAGAGTTGCTAGCATGGTAAGAACGGTAATCCTGATTATAGGAGCGAGAAATGACCGATGTGCCGCGCATTGCGATTGATGTCAGGAATCTACTTGGCGAAGGTATCATCTGGTATGCAGCACGCGATCAGTTGCTGTGGTGTGATATTTACCGCAAGTGTGTCTACCTTGCGGCACCAGACGGTTCGGCTGTCACGGCATTCGGCATTGGTGACTACGTGGCTGCCGAGTTCATCGTCGATTATGACATCGCGCTGGTCGCGACCGGGTCCGGGCTTCTGTCGCTCGACCTGACATCCGGAGAAACGCAGACCGTCGCCGAGATCGAGGCCGACCAGACCGACACGCGTCCGAATGATTGCCGTGCTGCCCCGGGTGGAAGTCTGTGGTTCAGCACAATGGGCCACAATTCCGACGAGGGCCTTGCAAAGATCTATCATGTGCGCGGCGGCACCGTTACACCGATCTTCGAGAACATGGAGTGCCCGAACTCCATATGCTTCTCACCGGCAGGTGACCGGGCCTATTTCGGTAACACGTTCGACCATCGGATCATGACTTGTACAACCGATCCTGCCACGGGCTTGCCGACCGGGGATGCGGAAGTATTTACAGACTTGAGCGAAGAAGGGGCCTATCCAGACGGCGCGGTTGTCGATTCCGAGGGCGCCGTTTGGTGCGCGCATTGGGGAGCTGGTCGTGTTGCACTCTACCGTCCGGACGGAAGTTTTGATCGCGCGATCGATATTCCGGCCCCGCGCACGACTTGCCCTTGCTTGGGCGGCAAGGACCTTAAGACACTGTTCGTGACAACCATGTTTGGCTGGATGGCTCCGGACGAACTGGCGAATAATCCGCTTTCTGGTGCGGTCTTCGCAATTGATGTGGACGTACCCGGACTGCCTGAACGCACGGTGTCTGTAGGATAGGCCGCCGCCAGCTTCCGTAATCTGCAAGTATATCTACGGCCGCACATTTTTGACCGGCACATTGGCTTCCACGTTCTTGTCAAGACCGCCCGTCAATTCCACCGCAACAAACGTTAAATATGGACTCGCAGCAGTCATTCGCAGCGCATCAAAACCCGCTTTCCCACAAACTTTCCGCTGTTGGTTTTCACAGGTCCACAGCCTGGACACTGGACATCAAACAGCGGCAGGCTAGTGTCGCGACCGAGCGCAGCCAAAGGATCAGGCAATGGAAAAATTCGGCAAAAGCCAACCCGTCAAAAGAACCGAAGATCAGCGGTTTCTGACAGGTCACGGCCAATTCATGGACGATGCAGTGCCCGCCAACGCCCTGCACGCGGTATTCTTCCGCAGCCCGGTCGCCCATGCCAAGATAACCTCGCTGGATCTGGATGCCGCGCGCACGGCGGATGGTGTGCGCCTTGTCCTGTCAATCGACGATCTGGCCGCGGCAGGGATCGAAACGCTGATGAATGCGGCACTTGTTCCCAATCGGGACGGGTCAAAAGGTGTTGCAACTCAACGGCATATGCTGGCCCGCGACCGGGTGCGCTTTGTCGGTGAACCTGTGGCCGTGGTCATCGCCGAAAGCCCTGCTCGGGCCCATGACGCGGTTGAGCTGATCTGGATGGACACCGAAGATCTGCCCGCAAAGATGGATGTCGGTCCGGGCGGTGAAACCCTTCACCCTGAACTGCCCGACAACCGCGCCTTTGACTGGGCAACCGGCGACGAAGACGCGGCCGAGGCCGCCTTTCAGAACGCCGCGCACAGCGTTTCCCTCAGCGTCCACGACAACCGGGTTATCGTGAACTCCATCGAGGCGCGCGGCTGTCAGGCAAACTGGGCAGATGGCCGATTGCATTTCTCTTATGGTGGTCAGGGCGTCTGGGGGATGAAGGCGCAATTGTCACAAAAGCTGAAACTGGACGCCGACGCGATACGGGTGACAACCCCGGATGTGGGTGGCGGGTTCGGCATGAAGGCGATGCCATACCCCGAATACTTCTCGGTTGCCCTCGCATCGATGAAACTGGAACAGCCCGTGCACTGGATGTCGGACCGGACCGAGGCGATGCTGTCTGATCACCACGGGCGCGACCTGACCTCGCTTGCTGAACTGGCCTTTGACGAGAACTACAGGATCACCGCCTACCGGGTGCACACAAGTTGCAATCTGGGCGCATATAGCAGCCACTTTGCGCAGGCCATTCAGACCAACCTGTTCAGCCGTGTCCTGATGGGAGTCTATGACGTTCAGACTACGTATTTGCGGGTCGAAGGGTTCTTTACCAACACAACGCAGGTGGACGCCTATCGCGGTGCGGGCCGCCCCGAGGCGATCTATGTCCTTGAACGCGTCATCGACCGGGCCGCGCGCGAACTGGGCATCGACCCTTGGGAATTGCGGCGCAGGAACTTCATCCGCCCCGATGCGTTCCCCTACAAAACCGCCACGGGCGAAACCTATGATGTGGGCGATTTTGACATGGTTCTCAGCCGGGCTCAGGATCAGACCACGGGTTTCGCGGCTCGCAAAGCCGCAGACGCAGATCGCGGACTGATCCGGGGTCAGGGGCTGTGTTTCTATATCGAAAGCATTCTGGGCGACCCGTCCGAGGGCGCAAAGGTCGAGTTCTGCGAGGATGGAACCGTCAACCTGTATGTCGGAACGCAATCGAACGGGCAGGGCCATGAAACGGTCTATGCCCAGTTCCTGTCTGACCAGACCGGCATACCGGCGGATCGCATCAACGTGATACAGGGCGACACTGACCGGCTGGCACAGGGCGGTGGCACCGGCGGCTCGCGGTCAGTGACGACACAAAGCAATGCAACGCTGGTGACCGTCGATACGATGGTCGCCGCATTCACGCCATATCTTGCGGATAAAATGGGCGTCGAAGATGGCGACGTGCGTTTCGATCACGAAACCTTCCGCGCTCCGGGCTCGAACCTGACGCCGACCCTGATCGAAGCGGCGGACATGGCGCGGGCCGATGGCCGGACGGACCTGTTACAGCACGAGGCACGGGCCACGCTCGACGCGCGCAGCTATCCCAACGGTGCCCACGTTGCCGAGGTCGTGATCGATCCCCTCACCGGCGTCGTGACCGTCGATCGCTATACAGTGGTCGACGATTTTGGTAACCTGATCAACCCGATGCTGGCCGAGGGGCAAGTGCATGGTGGGGTGGTACAGGGTATTGGCCAGGCACTGTCCGAGCATGTTGTGCATGATGCAGATGGACAACTGCTCACGGCAACGTTCATGGACTACGCCTTGCCGCGCGCGGCGGACGTACCCATGATTAAGTTTACCTCGGCGCCGGTTCCGTCAACGGCCAACCCAATGGGGATGAAGGGCTGTGGCGAGGCTGGCACCGTCGGCGCACTGGCCGCCGTGGCGAACGCGGTTCAGGATGCGCTGTGGGATCACGGGGTGCGACAGGCGGATATGCCTTTCACACCGCACAAGGTTTGGGAATTGCTAAAGGATGGTACTGTCACGGCTAGGTAGAAAGGTTCTGGGATGGCTCGGGCGGCCCCTGCGGTCCGAGCATTCGGCCGAAACGCGCCACCGCGAACCCATAAGCCACGTCATCATCCTCGACGGCACCATGTCCACGCTGGAGCCGGGCTTTGAAACCCACGCGGGTCAGACATATCGGCTGGCCAGCGAAATGGGCAGTCAGATATCGGTGTTCTACGAATCAGGTGTTCAGTGGGACAGCTGGAAAACCACGGCTCATGTCATGATGGGCCGTGGCATCAACCGCCAGATCAGACGCGCCTATGGATACCTCGCGTCACGCTACAAACCCGGCGACAAGATTTTTTTCATCGGCTACTCGCGCGGCGCATATGGCGTTCGCAGCCTTGCCGGCGTGATCGACATGATCGGGCTGCTCCGGGCCGAACACGCAACTGAACGCAACATCAAACAGGCCTATCGCCACTATGAAATCAACCCACATGGCCGCGCAGCCGAGGAATTTCGCCGCCGCTTCTGCCATGACGATGCCGCCATCGAAATGATCGGCGTCTGGGACACGGTCAAGGCGCTGGGCATGCGTCTGCCGCTGTTGTGGCGCTGGGCCGAAGAACGCCATGCATTCCACAATCACCAGCTGGGCCCATCGACGCTGCACGGCTATCACGCGCTTGCGCTGGACGAAACGCGCGCCGTGTTTACGCCGGTCCTGTGGAACAGTTCCGCCGATTATCCGGGCCATGTCGAACAGGCTTGGTTCCGCGGTACGCATGGCGATGTCGGCGGGCAGCTCAACGGCTATGAAGAGGCGCGGCCTCTCAGCAACGTCTCGCTGGTCTGGATGCTGGCCAAGGCAGAATCCCACGGCCTGCCACTGCCACCCAACTGGCAAGACAGGTTTGTCACAGACCCCAACGGATTGTCGGTTGGAACGTGGCGCGGATGGGGTAAAATCTTTCTTCTGCGCGGCCATCGAACCGTCTGCCGTGACCCATCCGAACGGATACACGAATCCGTCCCGCCCGACGCCGTGCCGGGATGGGTGCCCGATCCGGTCATGCCTTCGCACCCGGCGCAATAGGGCGCGCCAAAGGCAACGCCTAGTCGAAAGAAACCGGGGCTTTTCCTGCGTGATGCGCTGCAAAAGCGGCCTCGACATCCACTTTCAGGTTGCGCCCCAACGACAGTTCCGGCAACGCGTCCGCGGCAAAAAACGCGGCTGCGCTGGTTTCCGCCCCGGCCTTGGGGGGGCTTGATGAAACCTCGTCACACAAAAAGAACAGCTTGTAGAAATCCCGCACATCCGCCGGATAGGGGTGCCGTGCCTTATGGCGCAACGCGTAAAGGTGCCTGGCGCGAACTTGCAATCCCGCTTCTTCCCAAACTTCGCGTTCAACGTTTTCGGCGGGCGAGTATCCGATATCGGCAAACCCACCCGGCATCGACCACCGCCCGTCGCTACGTTCCTGCACCAGCAGGATACAGCCGTCGCGGATCACGGCAGCCCGCAAATCCAGGCTGGGCGTGGCATATCCGCCAGCGTGGTCGGAAATCAGCCCATCCATCCTTGAAACCGGCACGCGTCCCAGATCGGCCAGCATGGCACGGGCCATACCGGCGATCTCGTCATATCGCTCGCGGTCATACGGGTCTTTGGTGAAATGTTGGCCGGTTTCGGCCAGCGCCAACAGTCTTTTGGCCCGCGACAGCCAGGTATCCTCCATTGCTGTCGGATCCTGGCGCATCGCGATCAGCGCCGGCGGTCGCGGCGCGAACTCATCGGCTGGAACGCTACGCCCACATGCGCCTCGCAATAGGGTTTGCCTGCTTCAACCGGCAGGCCGCAGAACCAGAAATCCTCTGTCGCGGGGTCGCCAACAGGCCACTTGCACGTCTTTTCGGTCAACTCCATCAAAGTCAGCTTCTTGGCCTTCTTTTCGATCTCGTTGACCTTGGCCAGCGCCTCGGGGCTGATTTCGTTGGCCGAAGGCTGCGGCGGCAGTGGCTGACCGGCAGGGATAATCTGACGCCGCGCCGGGGTCGCAGGTTTTGCCTCGGCTGCCGGGGCAGGGGCTGGACGCGCCGGTTCGGTCTTGGGCGCCGGTTTGGCCTTTGCCGCAGCTTTGGGGGTGGGCGCGGGCTTTTCCTTGGTTTCGGACTTGGCTGACGTTCCGCCGGTTGCGCGGTTCGACAGACCAAGGCGGTGTACCTTGCCGATCACGGCATTGCGGGTCACGCCGCCCAGTTCCTTGGCGATCTGGCTGGCCGACTGGCCTTCGCCCCACATTTTCTTGAGCAGTTCAACGCGCTCGTCAGTCCAGGACATCGGTTGCCTTTCAAAAGCGGGAAAGCGGCCTCAAATCCGGGCCGCCTTCGGAAATTGTCACAGCACCCTATTCTAATCACTGCAGCCCGAGTTACAAGCTGTCTTCGAATCAGGTTGGGGGCAGATCATGCAGATTCATGTAGAACAGGACACGCACCGTTTCGGAGCGGTCAATTGGATGGGTCTCTACACGCTTGCACAGCGCGAGACTCTGCGATTTCTGGCGGTCTGGACACAAACCTTGCTGGCGCCGCTGGTTACTGCAGGGCTGTTCCTGCTGATCTTCAACATTGCAATCGGTCCCGGCAGGCCCGACGTGATGGGCGTTCCGTTCCTGACCTTTCTAGCACCCGGCATAATGATGATGACGGTGATCCAGAACGCCTTTGCCAACACGTCCTCGTCGATGGTCATCTCCAAGGTGCAAGGCAATATTGTCGACACCCTGATGCCGCCGCTGTCACCGCTGGAAATTCTGCTGGGTTACCTTGCCGGGGGTATCGCCCGTGGCGTCCTGATTGCCTTTGTTGTTGCGATCGCGCTGGCGCTGGTGCTGGGCCTGATCCCGCAGAACCCGCTGATAGCCCTGCTTTTCGTGATCCTTGGCGGTGCATTCATGGGCGCACTGGGCCTGTTTGCCGGAATATTTGCCAACAAGTTCGACCAGATGGCCGCCATCACCAACTTCATCGTGACGCCATTGGCGTTTTTGTCGGGCACGTTCTATTCGGTCGAGGCTCTGCCACCGCTTCTGAACCGCATCAGCCACGTGAACCCGGTCTTTTACCTGATCGACGGGCTGCGCTATGGCATGATCGGCGTCTCGGACAGTGCGCCGCTGCTGGGTCTGCTGGTCTGCGGCGTGGCAACCTTGCTGGTTTGCGCGCTGGCCTGGCAGATGCTGCGCACCGGTTACCGCCTCAAGGCCTAGGCAACCTCGGCCAGCGCACCCGGTTGTAACGCCATCCTTGGCCGCCCCAGCCGGGGATGCAACTGCGCCGCAATCATCCACGCGCCAAACATGGCCAGCCCGCCCACCGCGAACACACTGGCCACAGGTGTCACGATCAACACGACCG
>JBPCWT010000277.1:0-15549 GCA_051009255.1 Ruegeria sp.
TCGCAGGTGGTGTCGAAAGCATGTCGCGTGCACCGTTTGTGATGCCCAAGGCCACCAGCGCATTTTCCCGTTCCAACGCCGTTTATGACACGACGATCGGATGGCGCTTTGTAAACAAGAAGATGCATGCGGCATACGGCACGGATTCGATGCCGCAAACGGCCGACAACGTGGCCGAGCAATATGGGGTAAACCGCGCGGATCAAGACGCATTTGCCGCCCGCAGTCAGGCCCGCTGGGCTGCCGCGCACCAGGCCCGAGTGTTTCAAGACGAAATCACCCCTGTCACCATCCCGCAGCGCAAGGGCGAACCGGTTGTGGTGGATACCGACGAACATCCGCGTCCGGGAACGACCATCGAAAAACTGTCCAGCCTGCATGGCATCAACGGGCCAGAGAAAACGGTAACCGCAGGAAACGCATCTGGTGTTAATGACGGGGCTGCCGCCATTTTGCTGGCAAACGAAGCCGCAGCAGAAAGAAGCAACCTGACCCCGATTGCCCGTGTAGTCGGCATGTCCGTTGCAGGCGTTGAGCCGCGCGTTATGGGCATCGGCCCCGTTCCTGCCAGCCGCAAGGTTCTGGCGCGTGCCGGGCTGAGCATCGATCAGATGGATGTGATAGAGTTGAACGAGGCGTTCGCCTCGCAAGGGTTGGCCACGCTGCGCGAACTTGGCGTGGCCGATGACGCACCCCATGTTAATCCCAACGGTGGCGCAATTGCGATTGGTCACCCGCTGGGCATGTCCGGTGCGCGGCTGGTGATGACGGCCGCTTATCAGTTGAGACGCACCGGCGGACGATATGCGCTGTGCACGATGTGCGTCGGAGTTGGTCAGGGTGCTGCCCTGATCCTTGAACGCGTGTAAGGGAGGAGACCCCACATGTACGCTCAGATGATCAAAACAGCCGGAACAGGCGTCAAATCGCGCGAGGAAATGAGCGATCAAGAACGCGCGTTTCAGGACAAGATTGATGCCGATATCAAGATCGAGCCCAAAGACTGGATGCCCGATGATTATCGCGCGACCCTGATCCGTCAGATCGGCCAGCATGCGCATTCGGAAATTGTCGGGCAGTTGCCCGAAGGAAACTGGATCACCCGCGCGCCCACGCTGGAGCGCAAGGCGATCCTTCTGGCGAAGGTGCAGGACGAGGCTGGCCACGGTCTGTATCTGTACTGCGCGGCGGAAACTCTGGGTGTGTCGCGGGACGAGATTACTGAAATGCTGCTGGATGGCCGCATGAAGTATTCGTCGATCTTTAACTACCCGACGTTGAACTGGGCCGATATCGGCGCGGTTGGCTGGCTGGTTGATGGCGCGGCAATCATGAATCAGGTGCCGTTACAACGCACGTCTTTCGGCCCCTATTCACGCGCAATGATCCGCATCTGCAAGGAAGAAAGCTTTCACCAGCGGCAGGGATACGACGCGATACGCAAGATGGCCGAAGGGACGCCGGAACAGCGCAGGATGGCGCAGGATGCGCTGAACCGCTTGTGGTATCCGTCGCTGATGATGTTCGGCCCGTCTGATAAAGAGTCGGTTCACTCGGCCCAGTCCATGGCGTGGAAGATCAAGATCAATACCAATGACGAGTTGCGCCAGAAATTTGTCGACCAGACCGTGCCGCAGGCCGAGTACCTGGGTCTTACGATCCCCGATCCTGACCTGAAGTGGAACGAAGAGCGCGGGCACTATGACTACTCCGAGCCGGACTGGTCAGAGTTTATGGACGTGCTTAGGGGCAACGGCCCCTGCAACGTGGATCGTCTGGCCGACCGCAACAAGGCCTGGGACGACGGCAAATGGGTACGGGACGGGATGCTGGCCCATGCACGCAAGAAAAATGCCGCAAAAGTGGCTGCGGAATAACCCCGTTCGCGAGGAGTACGAGATATGAAAAACGAATGGCCCCTGTGGGAAATCTTTATTCGCGGTCAACACGGCATGAGCCATCGACATGTCGGATCGCTGCATGCCCCTGACGCCGAAATGGCGATCAAGAATGCGCGCGACGTCTATACCCGCCGCAACGAGGGCGTATCGATCTGGGTGGTCGAGGCCAACAATATTGCTGCCAGCTCGCCCAGCGACAAAGGCCCACTTTATGAACCCAGCGAAAGCAAGGTTTACCGCCACCCGACATTCTTTGATATCCCCGACGAAGTGGGGGCAATGTGATGACCCGGGAAGAAGCTTTTCTGCAATTCCTGCTGCGAATGGGGGACAACACCCTGATCCTTGGTCATCGGGTCAGCGAGTGGTGTGGGCACGCGCCGGTTCTGGAAGAAGACATCGCACTTGCCAATACGGCACTTGACCTGATCGGTCAGACCCAGATGTGGCTTGGCCTTGCGGGCGAAGTTCAGGGAGAAGGCAAATCAGCCGACGATCTGGCGTTTTTGCGCGACGCCTGGGATTTCCGCAACGTTCTGTTGGTCGAAGTTCCAAATGGCGATTTTGGCCGGACCCTGATGCGTCAGTTTTTGTTTGATGCGTGGCACTCGATCATATTGGGTCGCCTGATCAAATCCACGGACGAGCGTGTCGCGGCAATTGCCGAAAAGGCCAGCAAAGAGGTTGCGTATCATCTGGAACGTTCTGGCGGCACGGTTGTTGGTCTTGGCGATGGCACCAAAGAAAGCCACGCCAGAATGCAAGAGGCGCTGGATTATCTTTGGCCATATGTTGGCGAGATGTTTGCCAGCGACGCGGTTGACGCCGAAATGGCTGCTGCGGGTATTGCCCCGGACCCTGCGGCGCTGCGTGATGAATACGACACGCTGATTCAACGCATACTGGAGGATGCCACCCTGACGATCCCGGACAGCCGCTTTGCCCACAAAGGCGGGCGTGATGGGCGCATGCATACCGAACATCTGGGCCACTTGCTGACGCAGATGCAGTGGCTGCAACGCGCCTATCCGGGTGCAACCTGGTAAGACGATGACACACGCCCCGGTCGAACAGATATGGGAGTGGCTGGATGCAGTTCCCGACCCCGAAATCCCCGTGATCTCGGTTGTCGATCTGGGCATCGTGCGGGATGTGGCATGGGATGGCGATACGCTGAACGTTGCGGTGACGCCCACCTATTCTGGCTGCCCTGCCACGTCGGTAATCGCGATGGACATCGAAACGGCGCTGCGGGACCGAGGGATCGACAGTATCCGGTTGCAGACGCGTATATCACCGGCATGGACGACGGAATGGCTGAGCGCCAAAGGCCGCACCAAGCTGGAAGAATATGGCATCGCCCCGCCACAGCAGGCGGGCGGCCCGGAACGTTGCCCCAATTGCGGCAGCAAGGCCGTCGAAAAGGTCAGCCAGTTCGGCTCGACCCCGTGCAAGGCGCACTGGCGCTGCACCGATTGCCTGGAACCATTTGACTATTTCAAGTGCATCTGAGGAGGACCGGATGGCGCGTTTTCACGATCTGGAAGTCACTGACATCCACAAAACCATCCGCGACGCGGTCGTGGTCACGCTAAAGCCGGTAAACGGCGCTGCCGAGGCGTTTGAATTCACCCAAGGCCAATACCTGACCTTTCGTCACGAGTTCGACGGCGAAGAATTGCGCCGTTCCTATTCGATCTGCGCGGGCAAGGACGACGGTATCCTGCAGGTTGGCATCAAACGCGTCGACGGCGGGGCGTTTTCGACCTGGGCGAACCAAGATCTCAAGGTCGGGGACACGTTGCAGGCAATGCCCCCGATGGGCAGCTTTCATACCCCGATCGATCCGGCAACGGGCAAACAGTATTTGGGGTTTGCTGGCGGCTCGGGGATCACTCCGGGCCTGTCGATCCTAAAGACCACATTGGCGCAAGAGCCGCAGTCGAGTTTCACGCTGGTTTATGCCAACAGGGGCGTGAACACGATCATGTTCCGAGAGGAACTTGAGGACCTTAAAAACCTGTACATCGGGCGCCTGAATGTCATTCACATCCTTGAATCCGACGCGCAGGAGATCGACCTTTTTACGGGTCTGGTCACACAGGAAAAATGCGCCGAGTTGTTCAGACACTGGATCGACATAGAAAACGTCGACACGGCGTTTATCTGCGGGCCGGAACCCATGATGCTGGGTATCGCGGCTGCGTTGCGCGAACACGGCCTGACGGATGAACAGATCAAGTTTGAGCTGTTCGCCAGCGCCCAACCGGGGCGCGCCAAACGCAAGGCCGTGTCCACGGATGCCACCACCAGCGCCAATCAGACCAAGGCCTCCATCACGCTGGACGGTTCGACCCAGACCATCGCCATGCCCAAAGACCAGTCAATTCTAGATGCGGCACTGGAAAACGCGCTGGACGCACCGTTTGCCTGCAAGGCGGGCGTGTGTTCGACCTGCCGCTGCAGGGTGACCGAAGGCGAGGTTGAAATGGTAGCGAACCATGCGCTGGAAGATTACGAGGTCGAAAAAGGCTATGTGCTCAGCTGTCAGGCCTACCCGCTGACCGACACCGTCGTCGTCGATTACGATCAGTAAGGGAGAGGGACAATGGCAGAAGACATGACAATTGAAAGCTATCTGGCTGCCGGCGGCGTTCTGACGAACCCGACCAACGTGCCGCCACGCTATCGCGCGGAACTGATGAAGCTGATGGCGACCTTTGTGGACAGCGAACTGGCCGGGGCTGCCGGTTTCGCGGATGTGATCAACGCCGGGCCCGGCATCAAGGAACGCATTGCCGCCGCCCGGATCGTGCTGGAGAAAACGGACAGCGCAGATCGCGTTTTGCACATCATGGGCGAGTTTGGGGCCGACACCGAACGGTATGTAGACCATCATCCCTGGACTGCTCGCCTGGACCGCAGCGCCGACATCGGTGCAACCCGTTCCGAACACGACATGCGTCTTGCCGTGTTCAATTACCCGATCGAAGGCTGGGTTGATGCGGTTGTCATGAACCTGCTGATGAGCCGCGCCGTCACCGTTCAAATGGCCGAGTTTTCGCTGATTTCCTATCAGCCACTGGCCGAAGCTTTTCGTGCCATCGCACCGACCGAGGCGCATCACGGCGAACTGGCGATAGAAGGCGCAGAGAAGCTGGCCCAACAGGGCCACACGGCAGACATGCAATCTTCGGTCAATTACTGGTGGCCGCGCGTGGCCGCAAGTTTTGGCACCGATACCTCAAAAAAGGCGGATAGCCTTCGCGAGATGGGATTGCGCAAATCGACAAACGCCGAGCTAAGAACCCGGTGGGAGGCCGAAGCCAGCGGCCTGTTGCAACAACTGGGGTTAACGGTGCCTTGAACCGGCGGTTTGCGTCGTCGCCTGTTGCTGTCGTGGGCGGCTGATCAGACCGTAGCGCAGCGCCAAGGATCTGAGCGACAATCGCGTTTTGCCCCGCCGCCCCACGTGCTTGGCGATTGCACCGCTTTTGCGGTTGAACTCATAAACGTCGATGATCCGTTCTGCGTAACCGCAGGCCTCGCCCCGTCCAACTTTGGCGAAATAGAATTTCTCGAAACTTTCCGGTGACCGCATGGTGACACTCCTGCCTTATTCAAGCCGCAGGAGTACCGTCAGGCAAATCAAATCCCCTTGACACCGTTCAGCGTCAGGTCGCTGACCAGTTTGGCGTAATCCTCGCGCGCATCCGCGTCTGCGCCGGAATTCCACATGTAGTACCAGTTCAGCATACCGAACACGGACATCGTCGCTGATCTCAGCTTGGTTGCATCAGATCGAAAGACGTCAGGTGCAACCTCGGCGATGATATCGCTTAGAAAATTGACCATGTCCCGCTGATATCCACGCAGCAGTTTTTGCTGATCCGTGGGCAGCGCGGACATGCCGCTGGTCTGAACACGGTGTTCATCGTCAACGCCCTGATAGGCCAGCAGTATTTGGGCCACGACCTTGTGCAGGCGTTCTGCCGCACTCAGCCCGCCGATGTCCAACCCGCAGATCAGATCACGCAACTCGCGCAAATAGGTCTCGAGTATGTCGAACAGGATCGCATCCTTGCTGTCGTAGTAGTGATAGATATTGGCCTTGGATATCCCGCATTCGCGCGCTAGCTGGGTCATCGACGCGCGGTCGAACCCTTCCTTGGCAAACACCCGCGCGGCAGATTTCAGAATCTGGGTCCGCTTCTGATCGTGGTCTTTTGCAATGGTACGGGCCAAGCCTTACTCCTTGTCTCGGTTGTCGACAACGCGCTTGGCCTTGCCCTGACTGCGTTCGACATCACCCGGCTCCCCTACAATAATCTCGGTAGAAACGCCAACAACGTCCTTGATCCGCTTGGTCAGCATACGCGCCGCAGCCGTCTTGCTCAGCTCGTCGGCAGCATCTGGCATTGCTTCGACATAGACGCGCATGGCGTCCATTCGACCCGCCTTGTAAAGCTCGATCTGATAATGCGGGGCGACGCCGCCCGTGGCCATGACCTGCTCTTCGATCTGGCTGGGAAAGACATTGACGCCGCGCAGAATAATCATGTCATCTGACCGGCCCGTGATCTTTTCCATCCGCCGCATCGACCGTGCCGTCCCCGGCAATAACCGCGTCAGGTCGCGCGTCCGGTATCGGATCATCGGCAGGCCTTCCTTGGTCAGAGTGGTAAAGACCAGCTCGCCCATCTCTCCATCAGGCAGCACCTCGCCCGTCGCGGGATCAATGATCTCGGGCAGGAAGTGGTCTTCCCAGATCACCGGGCCATCCTTGGTTTCGACGCACTCGTTGGCGACACCCGGCCCCATGATCTCGGACAGTCCATAGATATCTACCGCATGCATATCAAAGGCTTGTTCAACCTCGTGTCGCATGGCGTCCGTCCAAGGTTCGGCCCCGAACACACCCACAGACAGCGAGCATTCGCGCGGGTCCATTCCGACCTTGTTAAACTGCTCAAGAATATTCAGCATGTAAGACGGCGTAACCATGATCCCGTCCGGTTTGAAATCGGTGATCAGGCCAACCTGTTTTTCTGTCTGTCCACCGCTCATCGGCACGACGGTCGCGCCCAGACGCTCGATCCCGTAATGCGCACCCAGACCACCGGTAAACAGACCATACCCATATGCGTTATGAACGATATCGCCCTTTCGCAGACCGCTGGCGCGCAACGACCGGGCCACAAGATCGGCCCAGTTGTCGATGTCACCCTGCGTATATCCGACAACAGTGGGTTTGCCCGTCGTGCCAGAGGACGCGTGAAGTCGAATGATCTGTTCACGCGGAACAGCGAACAGGCCAAACGGATAATTGTCACGCAGATCGTTCTTGTATGTGAACGGAAATTTCGCCAAATCGCTGAGAAATTGCAAATCTTCTGGGTGCACACCAGCCTCGTCAAACCGTTGTTTGTACATCGGTACATTTTCATAGGCGTGGCGCACCGACCATTTCAGCCGGTCAAGTTGTAGGTTACGGATTTCGTCAATCGAGGCGATTTCGATCGGGTCCAGGTCTGATTTGTTCGGTGTCAGGTCCTTCATAGCGTCCTCCTGGCCTCAATTCTCGTCAAACAGGTTGCCGTTGATCGCGCGGGAAAACCCCCTGAATTCTGCGATTTTTTGGTTATCCTGATTGGTTACAGTCACATCATAAATCCCGCTTCGTCCGGTCAGGCTGATCTCGGTCGCCGTTGCGGTCAGCCGGTCGCCCACCCGCCCCGGCGCAACAAAGCTAATCAGGTTATGTTGCGCCACAGTTGACTGGTTGCGGCTGTTACACGCAAAGGCAAAAGCGCTGTCAGCAAGCATGAATGTAACGCCGCCGTGGCAAATGCCATGCCCATTACAATGGTGCGATTCAACCGGCATTTCCAATGTCGCCGTGCCTTCGTCGATGTGGGCGACCTTCATCCCTGCCCATTTCGACGCGTTGTCCTGGCTCCACATTTCTTGGGCTGCCCGTTCGGCCCTTTCCTTTGGCGTCATGTCATTTTCCACGAAAATTCGGAGCGCGCTTTTCAAGGAAGGCCGAAACGCCTTCGGCATAATCGGCGCTTTCGCCACAGGTTTTCATCGCATCCGCTTCTACTTCCAGATGGTCGTCCAGCGTATTTGTTGCGGCCGCCTGTATCGTATGCTTGGTCAGGCCCAATCCCAATGTCGGACCGTCCGCAAACTGCTGTGCCATGGCGCGCGCCTGGATCATCAACTGATCATCTGGCACGGCTTTCCAGATCAGCCCCCATTCCTCGGCTTGCCGCGCTGGCAAGGGTTGTGCTGTCAGGGCCAGCCCCTTTGCGCGCGCTTCGCCCAGCAGACGTGGCAAATGCCAACTGCCGCCCGTATCCGGGATTAGACCAACCTTGGAAAAGGATTGAATGAACTTGGCGGATTCACCGGCCATAACAACGTCACAGGCCAGCGCAATATTGGCACCTGCACCAGCGGCAACACCGTTCACCGCGCAAACAACAGGGAAGTTCAATGACCGGATCAACCGCACCAAAGGGGCATAGTAGGTACGCACTGTATGGCCCAAATCAGGCGGACCATCCATTTTGGATGGATCACGGTCACCCAAATCCTGCCCGGCGCAAAAACCACGGCCCGCACCGGTCAGCAGCACTGCCCGGGCACCATTGTCACGCGCACCTTCCAGCACAGTGCGCAGGGCAAGGTGCATTTCGTCAGTAAAGCTGTTCAGACGATCTGGTCGGTTGAGTGTGATTTCAACCCAGTTTCCATGATCTTGCGCAAGAATCGTATCAGACATGACCTTCCCGCTTTGCGATTGTTGTGACAAATTTCTTGCATAAACCGAACGGTTGGTCAATAAATACTTCACAAATTGATTCCCCTAGCCGAAAGGGAAATGAATGACTTGGAAAGGCCCACGTTACACAAGGCATCGGTGCCAGACTGTAAGCTTGTCCTGAAAATCCAAGCAAAGACATAAACTTAAGAATAGCTCAACAATGGAACTCATCGATCTCAGCAAACGAGAACGCAACATCCCAACCCGTTGATAGTTACAAAAATGACTATTAACACATTAATTACTTACGTTTCGGAGGAGGATACCCGGTCATGAAATTCACCAAACTTACGTCCTTGCTGGCAACTGCGGCCCTTGCAGTCAGCGGATCGGTCGCAATGGCGGCAGATTACACATTGACGATCTCCAGCTGGGCCCCGCCGACCCATGGGATCAACGCCAAGATGTGGCCGAAATTCGTTGAAATGGTCGAAGAGGCCACGGATGGTCAGGTAACTGCGGAGTTGAAGTTGGGCATCGCCCCGCCGCCGGCGCAGATGGATCTGATCATGGACGGTGCAGCCGATGCTTCGATCATTTTTCACGGCTATCAGCCGGGGCGCTTTGTCACGACCAAGCTGATCGAACTTCCGGGTTATGAAGGTTCAGCCGAGGCGGCATCCGTTGCCTACTGGCGCACCTATGACACGCACCTCAAGGCCGCTGACGAGCATCGCGGCGTCAAGGTTATCGCCCTTCACACGCACGGGCCGGCGCAATTGCATTCAAATTCGCCCGTTACCGATCTAAGCGGCATTTCCGGGCTCAAGGTTCGTATTCCGGGTGGTGTCGGCGGTGACGTAGGCACGGCACTTGGCGCGACAGGTATTCAGGTGCCTGCCCCCAAAGTTTATGAAACACTGGCGTCCAAGGCAGCTGACGGAGTGGTCATGCCATTCGAATCCCGCAAGGGTTTCAAGCTGACCGAAGTGGCGCAAAACGTCTACGAAATGCCCGGTGGCCTGTATCGCGGTTCTTTTGCGTTCATCATGAACGAAGACACTTTTGCAGACCTGCCGGCGGACCTGCAAACAGCGCTTGACGAAAACGTGTTTGGCGAACCTCTCAGCCGAGAGATTGGTAAAATCTGGGACGAGATCGACGCCATTGGCCGTGAAGCAACTGAAAGCGCCGACGGCAACGCGATCAACGCGGCAACCGATGCCGATCTGGAGAAGTTTTCGGCCATTGCCGAAGACGTCCGTGGCAACGTTATCGCCGAAGTCAGTGAAACCGGCATGGACGCGCAGGCGGCCTATGACATGATCAAATCTGAAATGGCCTCTAACTGATCAAAACAGGGGCGGCATACAAATGCCGTCCCTCTTCTACCTTTCAGGAGTCGCCAGATGACCACCCTCATCCAGCTTATTCGACGCGCCAGCGTGTTGCCGGTAATCGTTGCCAGCGCCGCACTGTTCATCCTTATGCTGATGACATTCTGCGACGTGATACTGCGATCAGTATTCAATTCACCTATTGAAGCCGCGACCGAGCTAACGCGCATTCTGATGGCGGTTCTGGTGTTTTCGGTTCTGCCTATCATTTCGGTCACCAATGGGCATATTGCTGTGGACCTGACTGACGGTGTTTTTCATCGCCTGCGTCTAAGCCGCGTGCGTGATGGGCTGATCTATTTGTTTAGCGGCGTCATGCTGTACTGGCCCGTGCAAAGGGTTTGGGTTCTGGCGGAACGCGCACGGGATTATGGCGACGTAACGGAATACCTGTCGATCCCAACGTACATTGTTGGCTGGTTCATCACCCTGTCCGTAGCAATTACCGCGATCGCGATGATTATCACGGGCCTGCTGCACCTGTTTTCCCCAGATACCCTGTCGGAGCCTGCACAATGACCGCTGCTCTTATCGGATTCGCACTTGTCCTGATACTGGTGCTTGTGCGCCTGCCCATTGTGTTTGCGATGGGCTTGGTCGGAACGCTTGGGTTTGCCTATGAACGCGGCGGATCGATCTTTGACGAGCGGGGTTTAAAAGCGGCGATGTCGATGGTGGGTCGCCAGATTACGGACACCGCGCAGGATTACGGACTGTCAGTTGTGCCATTGTTCATCCTCATGGGGCTGTTTGTGAATAAGGGCGGCATGGCACGAGAACTTTATGCCGTTTCAAACGCGTTCCTCGGCCATATGCGGGGCGGCATCGCCATGGCAACGGTTGCTGCATGTGGCGGATTTTCAGCGATCTGCGGATCCTCGCTGGCGACCGCCGCCACCATGTCCAAGGTCGCGATGCCGCAGATGCGCCGCTATGGCTATTCAGACGAGCTGTCGACTGCATCTATCGCGGCCGGGGGGACATTGGGCATCCTGATCCCGCCTTCGGTCATTCTGGTTATCTATGGGTTGCTGACTGAAACCTCGATTGGCAAGCTGTTCATGGCAGGTATTATTCCCGGCATCCTTGGCATTCTCTTTTACCTGTTCGCCGTTCGCTGGACTGTCTGGCGAAACCCCGAGGCCGGCCCCGCTGGTGAGCGCGCGGGTTGGGGTGAGCGGTTTCGCGCCCTTAGCTCTGTCTGGGCGGTGTTGTTGTTGTTCTTTCTGGTAATCGGCGGCCTGTACGGGGCGTTCGATTTCGAACCTCTGAACCTGACATTCTCTCCGACCGAGGCGGCAGGCATGGGGGCGGCGGGCGCTTTCCTTATCGCATTGTTCCGTGGTGGGCTGACAATTGGCTCAACATTCGAGGTTCTCAAGGAAACAAGCTTTACCGCTGCCGCCCTTTTCGCGGTTCTCATCGGGGCGCAGATTTTTTCTAATTTCATCAATCTGGCCGGTTTGCCAGAGGCATTGATAGCATTGGTTACTGCCTATGACGTTGCCCCTTTTGTGGTGATCCTGATGATCTTGGGCATCTACATCATACTGGGTTGCGTGTTTGAATCGTTGTCGATGCTGCTGCTGACCGTGCCTATCTTTTTCCCGCTGGTCACGTCGCTGGGGTATGATCCGATCTGGTTCGGCATCGTTGTGGTGGTCGTGACGGAAATATCACTGATCACCCCGCCTGTTGGCCTGAACGTGTTCATCCTCAAGGGCGTGGTCGGTGATGTGTCAACGGGCACGATTTTTCGCGGCGTGACCCCGTTTTGGATCGCCGATATTTTCCGGCTGGCCCTTATTGTGCTGGTGCCCATCGTCGTGCTTTATCTGCCGCAACAAATGGGCGCATTGGGTCACTAAACAACGGTTCGCCGGGGGCAGCTGTTCCAGTGGTTCGCTCAAATAAATTTGCCGCATTATTGACCGATCGTTCGGTTAATTATATTCTGGCAGAAAGCCACGCGCTGATCGCGTGATCGATAAAGGAGAGTCCCATGACCTTGCAACAGATTTCCAGTTTTGCCGTGGGGGAATGGATTGCACCCGGTTCCGGTGCCCGAACAATCGCATCAGCCATCACGGGCCAGCCGATTGCCACGGCGGGAAATTCGGCCCTTGACGTGCAGGCCATGCTGAATTTTGCCCGCGACGTCGGTGGCCCTGCTCTTCGAAAGCTGACGTTCCACGAACGCGCCAAGATGCTCAAGGCGCTGGCGCAGGCTCTGTCAGGTCATAAACAGGTGCTCTATGACCTCAGTTTTGACACCGGTGCCACGCAAAAGGACCACCTGATCGACATCGACGGTGGTATCGGCACCATGTTCGTCTTTGCTTCGAAAGGTCGACGAGAAATGCCCGACGGGCACGTTTATCTGGACGGCGATGTCGAGCAATTGTCGCGAAACGGCACGTTTCTGGGTCAGCATATCTGCACGCCGTTGCACGGGGTCGCAGTACACATAAACGCTTTTAACTTTCCTGTCTGGGGGATGCTGGAGAAACTGGCGCCAACCCTGTTGGCCGGTGTCCCTGCCATTGTGAAACCTGCCACGAACAGCTGTTATGTCACCGAACTGGCGGTGCGGATCATGCTGGACAGCGGCATCCTGCCGCCGGGCGCGTTGCAACTGGTCTCGGGCGGTCTTGGCAATATGCTGGATCACCTGTGCTGTCAGGACGTTGTCAGCTTTACCGGCTCGGCGGATACTGCGCTGATGCTGCGCCAAAACCCGGTGATCCTGAACAACTCGGTTCGGTTTGTGGCCGAACAAGACAGTCTGAATGCCTCGATCCTTGGGCCGGATGCAGACCCCGGCACGCCCGAGTTTGATCTGTTCGTCAAGGAAGTGGCACGCGAAATGACGACCAAGGCGGGTCAGAAATGCACCGCCATTCGCCGGATCATCGCACCTGACGCAAGCGTTAACGCTGTTATCGATGCGCTGTCAGAACGGCTTGCCAAAACAACCATCGGCGATCCCCGGCTGGAGTCCACGCGCATGGGCGCATTGGTTTCTAACGGGCAAAAGGCGGATGTCTTGGCCAAGGCCAAGATTATCGGTCAGGAGGCTGAACGTGTCTTTGGCAACCCTTCGGCCTTTGACGTAGATGGGGCCGACCCTGAACAGGGCGCATTTGTGCCACCCATGCTGTTTCACTGTGCCGATCCGGACAATGCGCAGCGCGTACACGATACCGAAGCTTTTGGCCCCGTCTCGACCATTATGGGGTATCACGATCTGGATCACGCCATTGCAATTGCCAATCGCGGCCAGGGCTCGCTGGTTACATCACTAATCACACATGATACCGATGTGGCCCGACAGGTGGTACTGGGTTCTGCGGCTTACAACGGGCGCATATACATCAATGATCGCGATTCAATGCGGGGATCCACTGGCCACGGCTCACCCTTGCCGCATCTGGTTCATGGCGGTCCTGGCCGCGCGGGCGGTGGCGAGGAATTGGGCGGCGTGCGCGGCGCAATGCATTATATGCAACGCACCGCCATTCAGGGTTCTCCTGAAATGCTGACGTCCATAGGTAATAAATGGGTACCCGGTGCGACCCAGATCGAAGGCCCGGCACATCCATTCACACGCAAGTTCGGCGAACTGGCCATCGGCGAAACGCTTTGCAGTGCCGAGCGTACTATCACGTTGGACGATATCGAACATTTCGCCCATTTCACCGGCGATACGTTTTATGCCCACATGGACGACGAAGCCGCAAAACGGAACCCCTTCTTTCCCGGCCGGGTTGCGCACGGCTATCTGCTGCTCAGCTTTGCCGCCGGGCTGTTTGTCGAACCGAACGAAGGGCCAGTCTTGGCCAATACCGGGCTGGATAGCCTGCGTTTCATGCAACCGGTCAGCGCAGGCGACAGCATAAAAGTACGCTTGACGGTCAAGCAAAAGACCCGCCGAACGGACGAATACGGCGAGGTGCGCTGGCATGTAACGCTGACCAATCAGAACAACGACAAGGTTGCCGAGTACGATCTGCTAACCATGAACGCGTATTAAGCCGTTACGCGAATTCGATTTTCTTATGTGCCATACGGCCCTAAACTGGCCGTATGTCCAATCAACAATCTTGGTTTAAAAAATCCGTCGCCGATTTGACCGACCCGCATAACCTGCGGGTTTGGTCCATCATCGTTTCCCTGTTCGGTGATCTGGCTCAGGACCAAGGCGCGCAAATTTCCGGCGCGGCCCTGACGCGCATCATCGAACCCATCGGCATCAAGCCCGAGGCCATCCGCGTGGCCCTGCACCGCCTGCGCAAAGACGGGTGGATTGAAAGCACTAGAACAGGGCGGGCATCGGTGCATTACCTTACAGTTTTCGGGCGCGATCAATCCGCCCAAGTCACGCCTCGGATTTATGCACGCCAACCCGTCACGCCGGACAAATGGCACATTCTGATTGCAGAAGAAGGGCCGGGTATACATGCCCTGGATGACTTGCTGCTGACCCGGAACTACATTTCGGCCGGACGTAACGTGGCCCTGGGCTCTGGTCCGTTGCCCAAAAACCTTGACGATCTGCTGGTATTTGAAGTTTCGGCGCGCGCCGTACCATCATGGTTGCAAACACGCCTGTTTCCACCCGATCTGCGCCAGGCCTGCAGCAGCCTGCGAAATGCCGTCCGCCGCGTCCACGACACGCGCCCCGGCGGACAGAAACCATCCCCGGCGCAGATTGCCACGCTACGAACATTGATTGTCCACAGGTGGCGGCGCGTCGTCCTGCGCCACCCGGATTTGCCACCGGTGTTCTTCCCACCTGATTGGACAGGTTCATCCTGCCGCAAAGATGTGTTTCAATTACTGGATACTCTGCCCCGACCGGACTTGACCGCGATTAACAGCTAGGCCGGTCACTGCATCCACCATTCACAATCGGCGTCTTTTCCCTATCCTGTGACCATCATAGTGGCAAAGCAGCCTTGGGGGAGGACCAACGCAGATGATACAGAACACGGACATGCTGATCGTTGGTGCCGGTTTTTCAGGACTGACAATGGCAATCGAGGCGCGGCGGCGTGGTCTTAAGAACATTACAATACTGGAAAAAGCAGGCGATGTCGGCGGCACTTGGCGCGAGAACACATATCCTGGTGTCGCTTGTGATGTACCCTCGCACCTCTACTCGATGGCAACCCATCTTAACCCGGATTGGAGCCGGGCCTATGCAGGCGGTGCCGAGATTCAATTTTATTTACAAGGCGTTGCCCGTGACGAAGGATTGTACGATCTTTGCAATTTTCATCAGAAACTAGAATCCGCGCTGTGGGACGGCTCGCGCTGGCAAGTTGAAACAGAAGATGGTCATCGCTGGTCCACGCGATTTCTTGTTTCGGCCATCGGCGCGCTTCACATTCCCCTGATCCCGCAGATTCCCGGCGCGGATACGTTTCCCGGCCCGGCTTTTCACTCTGCCGAATGGGACCATTCTGCTGATTTGTCG
>JBPCWT010000278.1:0-4890 GCA_051009255.1 Ruegeria sp.
GCCGCATACTGAGTGGCCTCTGGCATCGAAGATACTTCATCCAGAAACAAGGAACCCCCTGCAGCGCTGGTACACATATCTGTCAGCTCAGATGCTGACATTCCAGCACTTGGGCGTTTGACGAATGGGCCCTTCGACACCGATGACATTAAATGAATGACTTCTGCCACTTTCGAAATCCCGCTACCCGGTGGACCAGTAACCAGAACTTCGGCATTTGTTGGCGCAACGCCTCGAACGCGCTCTCTTAATGCTTCAGCCTGCGAGGACAAACCAAACAGCAACCGCGCTGCGGGATCGCCATTTTCAAGTTCAAGCTTTAATGCTCTTTGCTCAAGAACTTGCTCTCGAACATCAAAAGCTCGACCAAGAACGGACAAAAGATCAGTGGCAGCACAGGGTTTTTCAAGAAAATCAAATGCTCCCTGCCCCATAGCCTGCATTGCCATAGGGATATCACCTTCGCCCGTCAGCAATACAACCGGCAAATCCGGGTCTGTTTTTTTTGCATAAGACAAAAGATGAAAGCCGTCTCGCCCCGGCATGCGGATGTCCGAAAGTATTACGCCCGCGAAGTCTGGCTGAATGTGATCTTTTGCAGCAACAAACGAACTGCATGAAACAGGCTCGTAATCCGCCAGTTCCAAGGTCTGGCACAGCGCCTCGCGAACTGCCGCATCATCATCTACCAGTAAGACCTTGCAGATCATGCCGCTTTGTCCTTGTGAAACGGCTCCAACTCGACGGTGAACTCAGCGCCCTGTGACGTGTTGGAACCACGGATGATGCCGCCAAAACTTTGCACTAGCCCATATGAAATGGACAATCCAAGCCCCATTCCCTCTGACGATCCAACGACCTTGGTCGTGTAAAAGGGTTCAAACACCCTCTCGGGGTCCTCTATGCCGGGGCCACTGTCCCGTATCGATACCGCCAATTTCTGTTTAACTCTCAGATTTACCGTAATCTGCTTGTTTGGTTGCCCTTCCATGGCATCAGCGGCGTTATTAATCAGATTTACGAACACCTGAACCAGACGAACCTCGCCGCCCCATGCGTATATTGGTGTGTTTGGCTCATCCCACAGCAGCTTCACGTCATCGGAATTCAGGCGTGGCCCCGTCAATTCGACCGCGGTGTTCAAGACCTGGACAAGGTCAACCTTACCCATCGGTTCGCTTTCGTTCCGCGCAAAGGCTCGCAAATTCTTGATAATCCGCGCCATTCGCTTCGCCATTTCGGAAATGCGGCCGAGGTTTTCACCAGCCTGTGCATGTTTGCCGCGCTGCAAAAACGCTGTGCCATTATCAGCAAATTGTCGGATTGCCATTAGGGGTTGGTTCAACTCGTGGCTAATCCCCGCTGACATCTGCCCCAACGCACTTAGCTTTCCTGCTTGAACCAGTTCCGCCTGCGCCCGTTTCAACGCTTCTTCTGCTTCCTCTCTTTCAACTACCTCGTGCCGCAAAGCTACGTTGGCAGCCGTAAGTTCTTGTGTTCTTTCTGCGACCCTGTTTTCCAATACCGCATTGGCGTTCGCCAAAGTACGTCTCCGCTCGGTCGCCAGGTACAACAGTGCACCAAAGGCCAAGCATAGTGCGGCCACAGTCGCGGCCTGCAAGGCTGCCAGTCTGCGCGCCGGTGCTGCGTTCATCAAAATCTCTCCGGTCATTCCAATAACTGGCAAATTACGGGCAAGGTGTAGTGCGTGTTGTGGCAGGTATGGCCCCCACCCCAATCGCCAAATCTCATGTTGACCCAATTGGCTGGCGGCAAAATCAGAAACCTCAGCTTGTGGTGGCGTCAGCCCTGTTTCACCGTCTGCTCGGTGCCAGTTCAGCAATTCTGATCGGTTCGTTATGAAAACCCGACCTGTTCGATCAACGAAAAATACAGCTTCGGTACTGCCGCGCCAGGTACTTTCCACGTCTTCGACATCAGCAATCACCATCAAGGCACCTGAAACCAACCCGTCCTTTCCAAATGTAGGCGCCGCAAACGAGTAGGTTCTGCTACCTGTCGAAGGAAGGATGCCGTGTGATGTACCCAATGCGCCGTGCAGTGCACGCTCGAATGCTGGGTGCCCGCTTACAGTGTTGGGTATCACATTCTGCGCGGACGCAATGATTTCACCGTTCGGAGCGGCAAACAACACTTCAACAGCGGCAGTTTTGTCCGCCACTTCCAGCAACAAAGCACTGGCCTCGCGCCGTTTCTGGAACGTGCTCAGGTCTCGTAGGGCGGGATGATCTGACATCAGGACGGCCAGTTCCTGATAAACCTGCAACTGCGAACTCAACCTGTCCGCTGCAAGTTCAAGGTCAGCCTCGGCCTTTGCGCTAAGTTGATTGAGCGCTTGGTGGTAGCCATAAGACCAAATTGCCGATGCCAACAGACCGACGGCCAACAAATAACCGGTGATAATCCAAAACCTTTGCATACCATAGGGTCTTGCATTCACGGCGCCTCATGGCAAGTCTGCGCGACATGAAGACATTGTCGCAATCCCCTACTGATCCTTCTTTTGTTCAGAATCCCTATCTGTTTTATGAGCGTGCCAGAGCGCAAGGGGACATTGTGTTCTGGAGCGACTATGAAATGCCGGCAATCGTTTCACATAAGGCCATTCAGGAAGTGTTTCGCGATCGACGCTTTGGGCGCGAAATCCCACCTGAAATGGCTGTCGAGGGTCCGCAACACCTGGCGCCATGGCTGGCGGTAGAAGCGCATTCCATGCTTGAGGCGGAACCTCCTCGGCATACGCGGTTACGTTCCTTGGTTTTACGAGCATTTACATCTCGATCGATTTCCGCACTCGCACCTGACATCGAAACGCTGTGTAACAAGTTGATCGAGGATTTTCCGGATAGACCCTTTGACTTGCTAAACGCGTATTGCACGCAGATCCCGGTGGTCACGATCTGTCGGCTGTTGGGGGTACCCGAGGACATGGGGCCGCAATTGCTGGACTGGTCACACGCAATGGTCGCGATGTATCAGGCAAGCCGTACGCGGCAGACCGAAACTGAGGCGGCCAAAGCTTCGCAGGAATTTTCGGATTTCTTGCGTGCTTATGCTGAGAAACGGCGGAGAGAACCGCGTGACGATCTGATTACTCGGCTTATCAGCGCCGAGGAAGAAGGTGAAAAATTGTCAAGCGAAGAATTAATCGCAACCTGCATACTGTTGTTAAATGCGGGGCACGAAGCAACTGTCCATTCACTTGGCAACGGCGTAAAAACGCTATTGGAAACCCGCACCGGACCAGAAGCTTTATCAGAATCAAACATCGATAAAACGGTCGCGGAGATTTTGCGGTATGACCCGCCTTTGCACATGTTTACGCGCTACGCATACGAGGATGTTGAACTTTCAGGACATCGCTTCAGTCGTGGGGACGAGGTCGCATTGCTGCTTGGAGCAGCAAACCGCGATCCGGTGATTTGGTCAAATCCGGGCAAGTTTGATCCATCTCGTGAAATATTAACAAACGCCAGCTTTGGTGGTGGGCTGCATTTTTGTGTTGGCGCCCCGCTTGCCCGTCTGGAAATGCGTATCGCGCTGCCGTTGTTACTCCGAAAGTGCCCCAACCTGCGGCTGGTTAACAAACCCGAATACTCTAACAGTTACCACTTTCACGGTTTAAGCAGCCTGCTGGTAGAAACCTGACATCTTGATCGCAGGTCATGTCTGAAGCGTCGAATTCAACGGCAACATCGTTGTAGATTTGATCTCTTCCATCGAAAGCAGTGCAGTCACGTTGTAAACGCGCACTTCGGAAATCAGCGCCTGATAGAATGCGTCATACGCACGGGCATTTTGCACCCTTACTTTTAGGATATAGTCGATATCACCCGCCAATCTGTGCGCTTCTTGTACTTCTGGTCGGTCACGTAGCGCTTTCAGGAAATTTTTTTGCCAATCCGCCTCATGCTCGGAGGTACGGATCAGGACGAAAAAAGTAGCCTCAAACCCAAGTGCCTCGGCATCCAGCAAAACAGTTTGCTGACCGATTACGCCTGCACTTTTCAGTTTTCTGATGCGATTCCAAACGGGCGTTTTCGAACTGCCCACACGGGTGGCAATTTCGTCAAGTGACTGGCCGGCGTCGCGCTGAAGCTCTGCCAGAATTTTCCGATCTGTATCGTCAATTCGCACCGACATTCCGGTATTTCCCCTCATTGAAAACGCATGTTCCAATTGGTTGGCCATGAAGAACAAATGTCCTTATTTATCCGCTCATATGGCGTATTACCGGGAATATTTCCTATATTGAAAGCTAAGTCAAACACAGGGCACCAGGATTGATGCGCAGCAAAAATAGTCAACTCATCGAAGGTGAAGGTATTGTCGAATTTGTCGGCGCAGGACCTGGCGATGTTGAATTACTGACCCTCAAAGCTGTGGGTGCTTTGAAGAATGCGCAAATCGTGTTGCATGACCGCCTGATTAGTGAGGAAATCCTAGAACTCGCCGGACAGTCCGCCACACTTGTTGATGTTGGCAAAGCCGGGTTCGGACCATCTTGCAAGCAAGAAGAAATCAACGCTCTTCTCGTCGATTACGCGGTGCAAGGTCAGCATGTGGTTCGCCTGAAATCGGGCGATCCCACCGTTTTCGGGCGATTAGACGAAGAGATCGAGGCCCTTGAAGCGGCTGCAATTTCATGGCGGATCGTTCCCGGCATTACCACCGCATCAGCAGCAGTCGCTGAAATTGGGCAAAGCCTGACACGGCGCGGTCGAAATTTCTCAGTTCGCATTATTACCGGTCACGACATGAAAGGTTTCGCCGATCACGAGTGGGCCGCCTTGGCGCGCCCGGGTGAAGTAGCCGCCATCTATATGGGCAAAAAATCCGCACGGTTTATTCAAGGCCGCCTGATAATGC
>JBPCWT010000279.1:0-3719 GCA_051009255.1 Ruegeria sp.
GCAATGGGAAAGGGCTTTCCTCTTCGGCAAATGCTGTCTCTAACAAGGTCAATGATGTCTGCTCGGTCAACTGATCCACGATCATTTTCGCCAGTGCTTTGCGCGTTCTGGCCAGTTGTTCACCCGAACCGACCCGTTTGCGCGAGAACAGTTCCAGCGCTTTGTGTGCCGCTTCCGCGTCCCATTCATCAAGCCCACCCAGAACGTGACTGGCATCCGATGGCGTTACCCCGGAAACCTGCACGATTCCACGCGTCACCAATCGGTTCAGTGATCCATGTTCCATTCGTGTGCGCAGCAGCCTGCCCACCGGCAGCACATCGTCATTTAGCCGGTCCAGCAGCACCACTTCGCGCGTGCCCAGCCCGTCTGCGTTGATTCCCGGAACTCTGCGGGCAAATCGCGTGTCGTGTTCGCCAGCCGTGGTCGCGCGTAGTTGCTCGTCCAACGTGGCGTGAACAACATCTGGTGCTTCAGCCGCCAATAGCGAAACCGGCAAAACCCGGCGTGGTCCCAGAAAAACGCCGCCTTGCAGACCGTCGGTGACAACATGAACCTGACTGTCACCGCCAAGTCCGTGTGTCCGCATCGAAACTGCCTCGACCATGGTACGAAACCCACCGACACGGGCACCTTGTGGATCAATTGCCGGTTTCCCGTCACGGATCAGCGCAACGTCGGTCGTCGTGCCTCCGATATCAGATACCAGCGCGTTTTCCGCCCCGGTCAACCAACGCGCGCCCACGATAGAGGCGGCTGGCCCACTAAGAATAGTTTCAATCGGGCGTTCGCGGGCCTGTTCCGCACTCATTAATGCGCCATCGCCCCGAACCACCATCATCGGCGCATGAATGCCCAGTTCGCGCAGCTGATCCTGTGCGCGTCCGATTAACCGATCTATCATTCCGATTAGGCGTGCGTTCAACACTGCGGTCACGGCCCTCTTTGGCCCGTTCAGCTTTGCGGACAGGTGATGAGAGCACGTGACGGGCGCGCCTGTTCTTTCGGCGATGATACGTGCCACCGCCAGTTCATGCGCCGGGTTTCGCGTGGCAAATTGCGCAGCTACGGCGAACCCGGAAATCCCTTTGTGAGAGTCTAAAAATGCATCAATCGCAGCTACATCCAGCGGCGTGCTTTCCGCGCCCGCGTGGTTGTGACCACCCGCCACGACCAACGCCGGATCACCCTTCAAGGCATCCTTCAGACCGTGTTTGTCCAGATCGCTTTCCCGAAATCCGACATAGACAAGCGCAATGCGCCCACCTTGCCCTTCGACCAGCGCGTTTGTTGCCAGTGTTGTTGACAGCGATGCCAACGAGATTTGATCCGGTGACACTTGCGCTTGTGTCAGAACCGCTGAAATCGCCTTGCCGACGCCAATCGCCAGATCCGCGCGCGTCGTCAGTGACTTGGCAGAGGCGATAACCTCTGTCTCGTCCCGGATCAGAACGGCGTCGGTGTATGTTCCGCCTGTATCAACACCCAAAGCCAGCGCCATCGGGTCCTCCATCTGTTCGCTGTGATCGGGTGTAGCGTTTTGAAACCGCGCGTCCAGCCTGTTTGCGGCACTTAAGTCAGCCGTTTCACCGCCCAGCTTGCGGCATCAGCAACAGTTGCGTCAGGATCCTCTGTCAAAGATCGCGCCACCTGTATCAAATCTGGGGACCCCGAATTGCCAATGGCATAAAGCACATTTCGTACAAATCGGTCCCGCCCGATCCGTTTTATGGGTGAGCCCGAAAATTTTGCACGAAACTCGACATCATTTAGCACCGCAAGCTCTGCCAACTTGGGCGCTTTCAGATCATCACGCGCGGCGTACCGCATATCGCTGGCAGCAACCGCGAACTTGTTCCAGGGGCAGGCTGCCAGGCAATCGTCACACCCATATATCCGGTTTCCCAGTTTGGGTCGCAAATCATCGTCGACCGGTCCCTTGTGTTCGATGGTCAAGTAAGAAATGCACCGGCGTGCGTCCAGTTGGTAAGGGGCGGGAAATGCATCTGTCGGGCAACTGTCAAGACACGCCCGGCACGATCCGCAATGATCAATCTCGGCCTTGTCTGCCGGAATGTCCGATGTCGTAAAAATAGACCCTATAAAGGCCCAATTTCCCCATTCCCGACTAACCAGATTGGTGTGTTTGCCTTGCCATCCCAACCCAGCCGCATGACCCAGCGCCTTTTCCGGGACCGGCGCAGTGTCGACGAAAACCTTAACCTCTCCGCCAGCCTCGGCAATTAGCCAGCGGGCCAATCGTTTCAGCCGCTTTTTTACCAGATCGTGGTAATCCTTGTTTTGTGCATAGACGGAGATCGCGCCATGTTCCGGCCAATCCAGCACCTCGGTCGGATCGTGTTCCGGGGCATAGCTTTCGGCAAGCATGATGACGGACTTTGCCTCGGGCCAAAGCACGGCAGGATCGCCGCGCCAATGCGTCCGCTCGGCCATCCAACCCATCTGACCGTGGTATCCTTTTTGCAAGAACGCCTCCAGCCGATCTGGCAACTGGGGTACGTCCCAAGGTCGGCAAATGCGACAGGCCACAAACCCTTCGGACATTGCCTGGGTTACCAACAACTGTTTAAGAGATTGCGTCATCTTACCCTAACTGAACATCACGCGATAACCGGACAAAGGCGCCCGACCCAACGCTGGATATCAGAAATCCAGATCGGCGTAATGGGCCGGTGGCCGAAAACCGGGAACCTGATCCGCCAAAATGGACCGAAACGCCGGGCGTGACTTGATCTTGGCGTACCAGTCCTTGACGACTTGACTGCGGTTCCAGTCCACGTCCGAGATGTAGTCCAACGACGAAAGATGCGCAGCGGCTGCAAAATCTGCCAGAGTCATCTGATCACCTGCCAGCCAACGGCGATGATCCAGCAACCATGTCATGTAATCCAGATGGTACTTGATCGCCCTTGCGCCCTGTTTGACGTTCTTGCTGTCGGGATAACCTTCGCCGGTCACTTTCTTGTTCACGCGCTCATACAGCAGTTTCGAGGTCACTTCGTGGTGAAACTTGTCGTCAAACCAACCAACAAGACGGCGCACTTCGTACCGCGCTTCGGGCTTTTTGGGCATCAATGACGGCTCTGGTCGGGTTTCCTCTATGTATTCACAAATCGCGGCACTTTCCGCCATGATATGCCCGTCCAGCCGCAGCACCGGAACCTTTCCCGCAGGATTTCGGCGCAGGAAATCCGGGTCACGTTCCCAGTACTTTTCTTCGACCAACTCGACTTCGATCTTTTTTTCCGCCAGCGAAAGACGAACCTTGCGGCAGTATGGGGACAGGGGAACGTGAAACAGACGCGCCATGGAATTCCAATCGAACCAGTGAATGCCCCAAAGCAATAGCCTTGCAGGGGCAGGAGATTCAATCCTCGAAACAATCCGCGCGACCATCTGCGCGGATGGTGGCCGCCCCATCCAGTATGGCGGCTGCCCGTCTGCGGGTCCGTACCGAAGGATCTCTGGCGGATCGGTTACGCGGCGAGGGCAGAATTGCAGCAATGCGTGCCGACTGGACGGGCGTAAGCTTGTTTGCGCTGACCCCGAAATATTCCTGCGCCGCAGCTTCGACGCCGAACATGCCTTGCCCGGTTTCAGAGACGTTCAGATAAACTTCGAGTATACGCTGCTTGCTCCAGAACAGTTCGACAACAGGTGTCATCGACGTCTCCAGCGCCTTGCGGATCCAGCTTCGC
>JBPCWT010000280.1:0-5180 GCA_051009255.1 Ruegeria sp.
CAGGCGGCACTCATAATGCTGCTTTCGATCGCACGTGGGACCGAAGGGTAGCATATCCTTGTAATAGGGCGGTGGGGGTTCGTCGAAAATCCAGCGGGACACGATGACCCTGTCGTCTAGGTCTTCCAGGTCCAATGGGCGGTTATCTGTACCTGCTCCGGCAAAAGAAGTCAGGTGAACCCACGCGACGTGGCTGGGATCAAGGAGGTTATCAATGATGTAGAGGTAATGAGCCTGCATTGACATCGAACCCTTGGCGGTCATGGCCCAGGATGGGTTGTCAAAGTTGTGAATGTCTATGATTTCATCCCGATCTGCATCGTCAGCATCGCCCATCCAAAGCCATAAAAACCCCCAACGATCCTCGGCCGGGTAAGAATGCACCGCGGCCCGCCGCGGCGGGTTGTCCAATTGGGTTGGCGCGATTACGCACTCACCAGTGCAATCAAAGGTCAGCCCGTGATAACCACAGACTACATGATCACCTTCGATAGTTCCTTTGGAAAGCGGAAGTTTTCGGTGTGGGCAGGCGTCTTCGAGCGCCACTGGTGCACCTGCCGTATCGCGATAGATTACGATGTCGTCTTCCAGCATCGTGAGAGGTACAAGCTTGCGCCCAAAATCATCTGACCTGCCGGCAACATACCAGCAATTTCTGGAATAACCCTCGGCTCCGGCCAGATCGGGTCTCATAACCCTTCTCCCGTATAAAGATCGTATGCCTTCAAAGCTTTGGCGCTGAATGCATAAGACGGGCCGCCGCCCATGTACGTGGCCATGGCCAGCGCCTCGCATAACTCTTCGCGCGTTGCGCCCAGACGGACCAAGGACCGAATGTGAAAGCCGATGCAACTGTCGCAACGGGTCGCGATAGCGATACCCAGCGCGATGAACTCCTTGATCTTTTCGCTGAGCGCACCGTCGGACTTGGCCGCTTTGCCCATGATCCCATAGCCTTTGGCGGTGTCGGGGATTTCCTTGTTGAGTTTTGCAACGTTGGCTTCTGTCTCGGCCATAAAATCTCGCCAGTCCATCTCTGCCTCCTAGGCTCTTTCGTCCGCGCCCATTTTGCGCTCCAACCAACGCACGCCCGCGCTGATGATCAGGACAAGGACAAGATATTCAACGATCAAAAGCGAATAAAGCTCCAGCGGTCGGTATTCGGTCACGACCAGTTCATTGGCGCGGCGGGTCAACTCCTGCATTCCGATAACGGATGCGAATGCGCTCATTTTCACAATATAGATAAACTGGTTCGCAAGCGGTGGCAGAATGCGCCTGATCGCTTGCGGCAGGATCACGTATCGCATTGTCTGATAATAGTTGAGCCCGATTGTCTGCGCCGCCTCTGACTGTCCGCGCGCGATCGATTGAATTCCCGATCGGTAAATCTCGGCCGTAAAGGCGCTGTCAGAAATGGCCAGCGTGATAATCGCCCCCCAGAACGGGTCGATAGGAATGTTCAGCCCCATTGATCGAAAGATGATGGGTAGGCCATAGAAAACCCAAAACAGCATCGGTAGAAGTGGGATTGAGCGGATGAATTCCACGTATATACGGTTGAGAAGACGTAGCCATCGGTTTGAAGACTGCCCCGGCAACGAGATGATAAGACCCAGCGCAATGGATAGGGCCGCCGCGATGATCGAGATTGAGATCGTAGCGCCCATGCCGGATAACAAGAACTTGATATTGGTCCAGCCCCCGGATGTTCTGGGGTCGATGACATACCACCCCCAATTTCCAGAAGAAGAACAGCCAGCTAGCAGAAGAGGCGCTGAAATAAAAAGCAGTGGTTTGAACATACCGGCCCCTCAGTGCTGCAGTATCTGGCTTAGGAATGTCTGGCAGCGCTGCGATTTCGGATTTCCAAAAAAATCATCGGGATCGGATTTCTCGACGATTTCGCCGTGATCCATGAACACCATCTGATCCGCAACTTTCCGGGCAAAACCCATCTCGTGCGTCACGACGATCATGGTCATTCCCTCCAATGCCAGTTCCGCCATGACGTCCAACACCTCTGAGATCATTTCTGGGTCCAGCGCTGAAGTTGGTTCATCGAACAAGAGCACCTTGGGCTCCATGCATAGCGACCGCGCTATGGCAACGCGCTGTTGCTGACCACCGGAAAGCTGCTTTGGCATCTTGGCAGCTTGGTCGGGTATTCGTACCCGTTCCAGATAGTGACGCGCGCGTTCCTCTGCCTTTGCTCGGGAAAGACCACGCGCTTTCATCGGGCCAAGCGTCAAGTTGTCCAGAACACTAAGATGAGGAAACAGGTTGAACTGCTGGAACACCATCCCGACCTCGCCCTGGATTGACGCGATGGATTTCGGGTCATTCGTCAGCTCTTTTCCATAAAGACGGATCGTGCCCGATTGGTGTTCCTCCAACCGGTTGACACAACGCACCGCTGTTGACTTGCCAGACCCGGACGGTCCACAGATAACCACCTTTTCCCCGGTTTTAACCGTCAGATTGATATCTTTGAGGACGTGAAAGTCGCCGAACCATTTGTTCACGTTGACCAGTTCGATCGCGGTTTCTTTCGTCACGCCTTGGCCCCCGTAATAATAACCCGTCCAACGAAGACCTTACTTGATCAAAGGGCCGCCACAAGCAACTATGTACCGTCTAAGAGAAAAACCATTACAAAAACCGGGAGCGAACAGATGAAGAAACTCTTTAAAACCGCCGCCGCAGTAGCGGTGGGCCTGACACTGGCAGGGGCCGCAAGCGCCCAATCCGCGCTAAACGAGATATTGAATACCGGTGTCCTAAAGGTTGGCACGACGGGCGATTGGAATCCGATGTCAGTGCGTGACCCGGCAACGAATTCATACAAGGGTTTCGATATCGATATCATGCAGGAACTAGCAAACGATCTAGGCGTTGAGGTCGAATTCGTTCCAACCGACTGGAAAACCTTGGTCAACGGTGTGGTTGCGGGCCAGTATCATATAACCGGTTCTGCATCGATTTCACCTCCGCGCATGAAGGCCGCAGGGTTTTCCGAAAGTTACATTTCGGTCGAAATCTTTCCGTTTACGACCGCCGAAAAGGCCGCAAACTTTTCAGGATATGAAAGCATCAATCAATCAAGCGTGAAGGTTGCGACCACGCTTGGTACAACCTTTGAAAAGCTGGTTCGCGAATGGTTCCCAGACGCTGAAATCATCGTAGTCGAGGCCCCGGCGCGCGGCTATCAGGAAGTACTGGCTGGCAGGGCCGATGTGTTCATCACCTCCAACATTGAAGGGTCAACTCTGGAAGAAAAGTTTGGCGTCGTTCGTGTGCCAGACACAGGCCCACGTGCCCCATCGCCGATCGCGATGCTGTTGCCCCAGACTGATCAGGTTTGGATTAACTACGTGAACAACTGGGTCAAGCTAAAGAAGGCCAAGGGGTTTTTTGAAGCCAACAAGGCCAAATGGGGTCTTTGATCTAAGTGGAACTCAACATGGGCCAGATCTTTTGGCCCATTTTTTTTGTGAGCAGATCAAATGCAGCTTAGTTTGATGACATGGCCCGAGGTCGAAGCCCGATTGAACTCAGGCGTTTGTGCGCTGCTGCCGATCGGTTCAACAGAACAACATGGTCCCATGGGTTTGATTGGCACCGATGCTATTTGCGCAAATGAAGTTGCGCTTGCTGCCGCGAAACTTTGCGACGCCATTGTCGTGCCGGAAATTGCCTATACCCCGGCGCCATTCAATACTGCCTTTCCCGGAACGATTTCCGTAACTGCTGAACTGACGCAGGAACTCGTTTGGCAGGTCTGCATTGGTTTGCTCGACCAAGGGTTCAAGGGAGTGTTCATTCTTAACGGACATGGGGCAAATCTTGATCCGATCCAAAAGGCGATTGCATTGCTTCCAAAAGGGGCGGTCAAAGTGCAGTCCTGGTGGGCACCCGCTGAAGTGAAAGCTTTGCGTGACGCAGAATTCGGAGAGTGGGAAGGCATGCACGCCACCCCGTCTGAGGTCGCAATTACACAGGCTTTGCATGGCTCTAAGCCTTCAAATGGTGCCTCAGAGCCACCAAAGAAACTTAGCTCGATGTATCTTCGCGCCCATGCCGGGGACCGGCATGGGCCACCAGATGAACATCGCGCTGCGTTTCCTGATGGCCGGGTAGGATCTCATTCAGCTTTGGCAACGCCTGAAATTGGGGCGAAACTAATGGATGCTGCTGCGCGCGCCATCGCGTCCGAATTCGCCGCGTTCTGCAACCAGCGGTGCAACCGCGTAAGTTAATCCGCGTCGCCAATCCCAATATCGCGATCCGGATTCGCGAATGCCGCCGCAGCAGACGGGAACTGCGCCAGAATGTCCGAACCGGTTGGCAGCCGCTCTGGATAAAAGCTGCCATTTTGCCAAACCGCGACGCCGTCGATTTCGATCGTGGGATCAAAAAGGTTCCAGGAAATTTCACCAGGCGCATAAGCGCCACATGTATGAAAGTGGAGAATCCGCGGGTTCCCAAATGCAACTCCGCCCCAGTTTTCATAGTTGTTGCGCATATCCCACGGGAACCCACAGCCGGGGTGTATCCCTGCATGCCATGAGTGAACAAAATTCCGGTCAAGCCCAAACATCTTGGCAATGCGGTCGTAGTGCGCGTTCGCAGCTTCGACGTCGTGCCTTGCACCACTGAATCCAATTAACCGTCCATCTTCCAAATGGGCAAAAACCTGGCTTGTAAATTCGACTGTGTATTTGTCGTAGTAGTTCGATCCCGTGCCGGTCAGAAAGCCCCCAAGAGCGACCTTTCCCGAAAATCCGGTCGCTGGCACCGGAGAGAATACTGACATTGGAAAACGCAATGAACTTGTATCTCTGGGGGGCCGCGACTTGTCAGTCAGACGGCCCACCACCTTGGTTCCAGAGGGACATGTCACCACAATACGATCTGCCGCCAGCAGATGTTGATCGACAGCCATTTTCAGTTCAACGAAAGCTTGGTAGTCAGCGGTGCAAAACTTGGACGCCAGAAGTGGGGTTTTGTTGGCAAAGCAAACGACGAAACGCGGACCAGTGGGCATTTCTGAGAACCGCAACTGATCACCAAGACGCGCAAGAAACACGACCACGTCAAACTCGACCACTTTATCTATCAAATTTTCGGGCAGTCCAGGGGCGCTTGGCGTGAAGCCGACGTCCACCGTTTCGACAACC
>JBPCWT010000281.1:0-7496 GCA_051009255.1 Ruegeria sp.
GTTTTTGTGTCATCCGAGATCGAGAGGATTTCGTCGTCGACGCGAATATATCGCTGGCCTGGTGGCAGCGGCTTCAGATTCCAGTCGTCCAAATCGTCTAGATACTTGAAACTCAGATCATCTGGCAGCTTTTGGCCGCGTGTGTAGCGTTTGATTTGCCCAGGGGGGACGTCAACGCCCTTGTTTCCTTTGTTTGGTTTTTCGATGCCGGCTTTGTTGTTACCTTTGCCCTTGTTGTCCTTTGCATCGGCGAATCCGACCGACAATGACAACGTGGCTGCTGACAAAAGAAAAAGGGAAATACCTTTCATTAAATGGCCTCCATAAATCCGTTTCGGAGGAAAGCATTTAACTTTTCCCTTGTCTATAAATATTCCGATTTACGCATGGAAATTTAGCTTAATAGGATTTTGGCCGACGGAACAAATTAGTCTTCTACAAATCGGACCTTGCCGATGTATGGCAAGTTGCGGTTTCGCTGGGCGTAATCAATGCCATATCCCACAACGAATTCATCCGGTATTTCAAAGCCGATCCAATCGGATCTGAAATCCACCTCGCGACGCGTGGGTTTGTCCAAAAGAGCAATGGATTTGAGCCGCTTAGGCTTTCGACTGTGCAAAAGGTGCGTCACGTGATCCAAGGTGTGACCGGTGTCTACGATGTCTTCGACAACCAGCACATCTCGCCCTTCAATTGCGCCACGCAAGTCTTTGAGAATACGCACTTCACGGCTGCTTTCCATTGAATCACCGTATGAAGAAGCTTCCAGAAAATCGACTTCGATCGGCAGGTCCAGTTCACGCACAAGATCGGCGATGAAAACGAAACTGCCGCGAAGCAGCCCGACAACAACCAACTTGTCGGTGCCCTCAAATTCATCCGTGATTTCGCGGCAAAGTTCTTCGATCCGGGCAGCAATGGCCTTGGCCGAGATCATTTCATCAATCACATATGCGCGCTGGCTCATCTCTGCCCCCTTGATCTTTGGCGCGCAACATACGACATGACGCGCCATTGTCACCTGATAATAGCGGATGTCATGCCTATCCACTCGGAAACACGCCAACTGCCGTATACGGCGCAGCAGATGTACGATCTGGTCGCCGACGTGGCCAGTTATCCGCAGTTTCTGCCATGGTGCGCTGCCGCCCGGATTCGGCGGACCTTTACCAAGGGCGAAGCCAATGTACTGGAAGCTGACCTTGTGATCTCGTTCAAGGTTTTCCGTGAACGGTTTGGAAGCCGGGTAACGTTGTTTCCAGATCAATTGAAAATCGACACAGAGTATCTGGACGGTCCCTTTAAATACATGAAATCCGACTGGCAATTTACAGAGGCAGCGAATGGCGGCTGCGAAATCTCATTCCATGTGGATTTCGAATTTAAGAATGCAATTCTGCAAGGCATAATAGGCGTCGTGTTTAACGAGGCCATGCATAGAATTGTCCGTGCATTTGAACAACGTGCGGCCGATCTTTATCGCTGAGGCTTTACCAGATCCGAGCGCGCGCTAGACTGCGATCCATGAGTGTTCTGACTTCGACTATTGCCGAGTTTGCCGTTGGACCGGTTTCAACGACCCAACAAGCCCGTATCGTAGCGTCACTGTCCGCCTTGGATTGGGTGGCCGTTGGTCGTGCCGGATCGGCCGAGCCGGTTTCCAACATTGTGCGGGATATGATCCTGAATGAAGGTGGCACCGCAGAGGCCAACCTTTTCGGTGGCGGGGCTGCCCCTTTGCGTGGCGCGGCGTTGGTTAACGGCACTGTTTCCCATGCGCTGGATTATGATGACACCCATTTCGCACATATCGGGCATCCTTCGGTGGCAGTTTTTCCCGCCGCGTTGGCAATGGGAGAAGTGGGCGATCACCCCCTTGTCGATGTGTTAGAGGCGGCACTGGTCGGGATGGAAGTGTCGATCCGTATTGGGCTGTGGCTTGGCCGTGGGCACTATCAGGCCGGATTTCACCAAACGGCAACATCGGGGGCTTTCGGCGCGGCTGTTTCGGCTGGCAGGCTTGCAGGATTGAACTCTGAACAAATGCAGCAAGTTTTGGGGCTAACGGCTACTCGGGCTTCGGGCCTCAAGGCGCAATTTGGCACAATGGGAAAGCCCTATAACGCCGGAATAGCTGCTGCTGCCGGGGTGGAAACAGTACTACTGGTAAAGCTAGGGTTTCAATCCAGCGCGGATGCCTTGGAGGGTCCCTTTGGGTTTGGGGCTGTGCATCATGGGTCACAGGACAGTGCGACCGCACTGGACGGCTTGGGCCAAGAATGGTTGTTCGAAAGTGTCAGCCACAAATTTCACGCTTGCTGTCACGGTTTGCACGCTGCGCTAGAAGCGGCGCGACAGCTGGATATCGCAGAGCCTGAAGTGGCTGAGATCAAGGTGAAAACACATCCTCGTTGGATGAGCGTTTGCAGCAAACCGTCGCCCATATCCGGGCTTGGCGCCAAGTTTTCTTATCGTACAGTTATCGCGATGTTGGCGTTGGGGCATGACACGGCGCTGCCGGAAAGTTACTCCGAGTCGGTCTGTGCCGATTCCAGATTGATCTCTCTGCGCGACCGCATCACTGTCGAAGCAGACGAGGAATTGACTGAAACGCAAGCACATCTGTCACTGCTGCGCCGCGATGGAGCGCAGCGCGAGGCCTCTTATGATTTACTTTCGCAAATCTCGCTGTCCGAACGCGAAGATCGGGTCAGGGAAAAAGCATCGAAGCTGATTGGGGCAGATGAAGCTGATTCCATTTGGTCGATGCTGCGGACGGGCGGCAGCGCCGCCGATCTGGCATCAAAACTAAGCGGCTAAAATACGCGCCAATGCAACGGAAAACCGGGGTCAAATACGGTAACCGGACCGTCATCGGTTTCTATCTTGGCCGGGTATTCCACGGGATCACCTTTTGTCAGTGTAATCTGTTCGTCGTTCGCTGACAGGCCATAAAACGATGAGCCGTTGAGAGAACAAAACGCTTCCAGCCTGTCCATCGCCCCTACACGATCGAACATTTCGGCCACCAGTGACATCGTGTTCGTAGCAGTAAAGCAACCCGCGCAACCACAGGCCATTTCTTTGTTAGCATCCGTGTGAGGGGCGCTGTCGGTTCCCAAAAAGAAACGCCCATCGCCAGAGGTTGCTGCAGCAAGCAGGGCTTGCCTGTGTTCTTCGCGCTTTGCCACTGGCAAGCAGTAGTAATGCGGCTTTATTCCACCAACCAAAATGTGGTTGCGGTTGATTATCAGGTGATGCGCAGTAACCGTCGCGCCCAACCCGGAGTCGTTTGACTTGACGTATTCCACCCCGTCGGACGTTGTTATGTGTTCCATAACAACGCGTAAACCGGGTGTCGCCCTGCGGATAGGATCCAACACCCTGTCGATGAACACAGCTTCGCGGTCGAAAATATCGATTTCCGCGTCCGTCACTTCGCCATGAACGCACAACGGCAATCCGATCTCGGACATTCTTTCGAGAACGCCGCGCACATTGTCAAAGTTCTGAACGCCCGACGCGGAATTTGTCGTAGCCCCTGCCGGGTACAGCTTGACCGCCTTGATCAACCCGCTGGCATGGGCGTTTGCGACGTCTTCTGGATCAGACTCTTCAGTCAGATACAGCGTCATCAACGGCTCGAATGACGTACCTTCGGGCAGGGCATTCAGAATCCGTTCGCGATAAGCGGCGGCCTGTGCGCCGGTCACGACCGGAGGCACCAAGTTGGGCATAATAATCGCACGCGCAAAGTGCCGGGCGGTTTCAGGCAGTACACCTTGCAGCATCGCGCCATCGCGCAGATGCAGGTGCCAGTCGTCGGGGCGGCGGATTGTAATGGTGTTGGTCATAGCGCACTCGCTAGCACAGGCTGGATTGCCGTAAAAGGCTTGGCTGCCCATGTTCTCCGCCTTGCGCAAATCAAATAATCAAAATCTTGCTAATTCACCCGCAACGCGTAATTCCTCTGAATGTCATGGGCTTGACGCAGGGGTTAAGCCATGACCTGTTGAGGTCCGGGAGATTAGCCAATGAAGCAACCAGTTTCCATCGATGCCGTTCAGGATCTGTTGTCTGATCAGGGCTATGTTTGTGGGCGCGCGCTGGCGACGGTTGTTTTTCTGTCTTTGAAACTTGGTCGCCCGCTTTTTTTGGAAGGCGAGGCTGGCGTAGGCAAGACCGAGATCGCCAAGGCACTTGCCTCTGGTTTGAATCGCCGCCTGATCCGTTTGCAATGCTACGAGGGGTTGGACGCGTCGTCAGCGGTGTACGAGTGGAATTTCCCGGCGCAGATGGTGGCGATAAGAACAGCCGAAGCTGCAGGAGGTGCCGATCGGGACGCGCTGCAGACGGAGCTGTTCTCAGACGAGTACTTGATCGAACGCCCATTGTTACAGGCCATGCGCCCGGATGAGAACGGTGCGCCGGTACTGTTGATTGACGAACTTGATCGCACAGATGAGCCTTTCGAGGCGTTTTTGCTGGAGGCCCTGAGTGATTTTCAGGTCACCATCCCAGAGCTGGGAACAGTCAATGCGCCAGAGCCGCCAATTGTGATCGTGACATCAAACCGGACGCGCGAAGTGCATGATGCACTGAAACGACGATGTTTGTATCATTGGGTGGATTACCCAGACTTCGACCGCGAAATTGATATTTTACGCGCAAGGGCACCGGAAGCCGCGGAAGCGCTCAGCCGAGAAGTTGTGGCATTTGTTCAAAGATTGCGAACCGAGGATTTGTTCAAAAAGCCCGGTGTCGCAGAGACGATTGACTGGGCCAAATGCTTACTGGCGCTGGATGTGATCAACCTTAGCCCAGAAGTGATTGGCGATACACTTGGCGCAATTCTTAAGTATCAGGATGATATTCAAAAACTTCAGGGGTCCGAGGCCAAGCGAATACTGGATCAGGCTCGGGCGGAACTAGAGCCAGCTTGATGCCAACGGCGGCCGACGATATCTTATGGAGCTTGGGGTTTCGCCCGACGTGCGGCGATGGCTGAACAGCTTCCACTCGATCTGCCAGACGATCCAAAACTGGCCCAAAATATTACCCATTTCGCGCGGGCACTTCGCAAAGCTGGGCTTCCCATTGGCACTGGTAGGGTCGTAGACGCAATTCGGGCGGTCCAGGCCGCTGGATTTACCCAGAAACGTGATTTCTATTGGACGCTGCATGCCTGCTTTGTGAGCCGTCCAGAGCATCGAACGATCTTTGCTCAGATCTTTCGGCTTTACTGGCGCGATCCCCGATATCTTGAACACATGATGTCGATGATGCTGCCTGCCATTCGCGGAGTTCAGGAAGAACGCAAGGCAGCCCCGGCGGAAAAGCGAGCTGCCGAAGCGCTGTTGGAAGGCGTCGAGCGTGATTTGCCAAAGGTGGCAGAGCAGGAGGAAGAAAGTGAGCTGGAAATTGATGCCTCGCTGACGGCGTCGACCGAAGAACGTCTTCGCAACCTGGATTTTGAGCAAATGAGCACCGAAGAAATCGCGCAGGCCAAACGAATGCTTGCGCGCCTTTCTCTGCCTATCAAACCCATTGCTTCACGTCGGGGGCAGGCAAGCCGATTGGGTAGCAATGTCGACCGCGCGCGGACATTTCGTGCCGCAATGAAACAGGGCGGGGAACTGCGAGATATCGCGCGTATGCGTCCCTGTGATCGCTGGCCTAATCTGGTGGTTCTTTGTGACATATCCGGTTCAATGAGCCAGTACAGCCGCATCGTTCTGCATTTTTTGCACGCTGTGTCCAATACCAAAGGAGCGGGTTGGGCCAAGGTTCACGCATTTACCTTTGGCACTCGATTAACCAACATCACGCGCCACCTGCATCAGAGGGATGTGGACGCGGCGCTTTCAGCCGCAGGGGCAGAGGCGCAGGACTGGGAAGGTGGTACTCGGATTGGTGAATGCCTGCATGTTTTCAATCGGGACTGGTCGCGCCGCGTTTTGGGGCAGGGTGCCGTGGTCTTGTTGATATCCGACGGGCTGGAACGAGGCGACCCCGATCAGCTTGCCCATGAAATGGAGCGCATGCACCTGTCTGCGCGTCGCGTTATATGGCTGAACCCGCTGCTCAGATGGGAAGGATTCGCGCCCAAGGCACAAGGTGTCGCGGCAATGCTGCCGCATGTCGACAGTTTCCGTGCAGGTCATTCGATTGCGTCTTTAGAAGAATTGGCCGCGGCGATTTCTCGCCCGGACGATGTCGGCGAAAAGGCGCGGTTAATGTCATCGCTTTCCGCCTGAAACATAGCTGAACGGTCATGGAGTTACATTTTATGGACTTGAAGGTCCCGCTAAGGTCGAGCGAAAACCCTAAGTTCTCTTGCCGACAAAACAACCATGGTTGCCCGAAATTGTCGTGATACCGTGCTGAGATTTTCTTCGACAAACTCGGTTCCAACTAGCGCCGCTTTTCATTGCGCCAATCCTGCCTATGTTGGTGTTAGTCACCCAGGAGTTGTCCATGGACAGATTCGATAGAAGCCCGGAAATAGCACTGGAATGGTTCAGGAATAACACAGGCGCTGCGCTTGCCACAGTTGTCGAAACTTGGGGAAGCGCACCACGGCGCGTTGGCGCGCAACTTGTTATTGGCGGCGACGGGCGGATCGAAGGCTCGGTTTCCGGGGGGTGCGTGGAGGGTGCGGTGATTGTCGAAGCATTGGAGGCCATCGAAGAAGGTGAGGCCCGATTGCTGGAATTTGGGGTAAGCGACGAAGACGCATTTGCTGTTGGTTTGGCATGTGGCGGCACCATTCGAGTTCTGGTCGAACCGGTTGGGTCAGTTTTACCCGAGCAGATGTTGGCAGATTTAGTTACCGCGCGTGCCAACCGAGAACCGCTTGCCTACGAGGTTAATGTTGAAACCGGAAAGCGCGCATTGCGCCGGAACACATATTTCGATCGCCTGCGAATGGACCGATCAGGATTTGAAGAAGACGGTCAGACCTTTGTTGCCGTGCACAATCCACCGCTAAGATTGATTGTTGTCGGTGCAGTGCACATAGCGCAGGCGCTGGTGCCCATGGCCCGTGTTGCGGGATATGATCCAGCCATTGTTGATCCGCGGGATGCCTTCGCTTCAAGTGAAAGATTTCCGGGTGAAACGGTTTTGACTGAGTGGCCGGACGAGGCGGTAGCCCAACTTGGGCTGGATACTCGAACCGCGATTGTCTTACTGACACATGATCCAAAAATTGACGATCCTGCCCTGCAAAGTGCATTGAACGCGGACGTTTTTTACATCGGTGCATTGGGCTCTAAGCGTACTCACGGCAAAAGGGTTGAGCGAATGCAGCAAGCAGGATTTAGCAGTGAACAGATCGGCCAAATACACGGGCCAATTGGATTGGATATCGGTGCGGCCGGGCCGTCCGAAATCGCGGTTGCCATTCTGGCCGAAATGACCGCCGTTTTGCGGGGCAAAGCATGAAGTTCGGCCCGGTTCCCGTCCGGGCCGCTGAGGGCGCCATTCTAGCC
>JBPCWT010000282.1:0-4317 GCA_051009255.1 Ruegeria sp.
GCGTCAGAGTATCCGAACCGCGCCGGTATCCATCTGGCCCACGGGTCACCTGGGATATGCGCGATCAGAATAATGAACATCGCAATGCCACGATAGAAATCCAGCCGTGGGTCGCGCGTACGGGCAGGGGTCGCAGCCGAAGCTGCCACCGGGGTAAAATCAGAAGCGGGCGATATTGTCGCCATTCCTTGTCTGTCCTTCTTGGTCTTGTCTTTATTCAGCTGGTACGCTTTGTACGCCGTTGTTGCCCTTTGCGGCCTTGATCAATGCACGTCGGGCAAGTGCATAATTGTCTTCACCGCCTGCGCGCTTGGCGCGACGATCATCAAGAAGAATTTCTACCGCGTCCAACCGACCGGCACGCAGCCCGGAATCGATCGTAATCCGTTCAAACACATCGCGCTGGGCGTGGCTGCCGCCCGCCAGTTGCATATTTCCACGGGCATTGCACAAATGTTCAAAAGCCGGGCCATATTGGCCGTCGCCAAAGGCCTCGAGGCCAAGCGCAGCCGCAACACCGGGATTTGCCATTCGACAGGCAATATCATTTTCTGCTGCCTCCGCATCCTTGTGAATGCGTTTCAGCATTCCGGCTGTCGCATCCGCGCGGTCGTCGCCTGTCAGCGCCAGCAGATAATGAAGATCAGCAAAGATCAAACAGCCATCTTCGGTCCGGGCGGCGCTGAAATCGGCCAGCTCTTCCCATCGGTCACCCACATCTACGCCTTCAAGTTCCAAACGCATCAACAGGGATGTGCCATTCGAGATATCCCTGTAGTCATCAGTTTTGTCCTTGCGAATTTCGTTATCGTAGAGGTCCAGAACCTGATCCACCTGACCAAGATCCAGATGCATTAATGCCTTGTGCCACCAGACGTGATAGCGAAAATTGTTGCAATGCGACCAAGCGGCTTCGCGCCCGGCGAACCAATCCAACCCCAGTTGCGCATTGCCCGTCATTTCGTGCACATGAGCGACGGCGTGCAACCCCCAGGCGTCATCTGATACCATCCAAAGCGCCTGACGCCCCGCAATTTCGGCTTTTTCATAAGCGCCGGTTTCTTCCAGTGAAAAAGAGTGACAACCCAACAAGTAACCACGTCCGGGGTGGTCTGGTGCATATGTCGGCATCACACGTTCGATAGAACGGCGCATGCCCGCGACATCGCCAAGAACAAAGCGGGTGGCATGGCTAAGTTTCATTGCCAGAGTGTCTTCGGGATGCGCGCGCAGAATTTGCTCGAATTTTTGTACCGCCTGCGTTGGATTTCCAGCCATCCACAATCGCAAGGCATCGACATACTGACGCTCGCGGGGGGATACCGGCTGCTTCGCCATTGCTGTTTGGGCCGCTGCCAGCGCATCAGCAGCAACGGGGAACATTTCCCGTCGGCCAAGCAACACCATGAACAAACCCTTGATTGCGTGACCCAGCGCAAATTCGGGATCAAGTTCCAGCACCCTGCCAAGATGTTGTGGAGTGACAGCAGCGTGGGCCATGAACCCAAGCAGAACACCATTCCACGCCTCAACGCTTTCGGCATGAGCCAAGGTGTTCATTTGTCCAAAAACGTCTTGCTGCATGCTTGGGTCCAATCCATTTCGAAATAATCTTAGTTTGGCTTAACAGAGTGTATGGAAGCGGCGTATCAGTATCGACGCTGCTCTCGAATTGGTGAAAGGCCGTGTGTGCAAAACGCGAAAAAAAACGCCGATTCAAGGGCATGTTTCAGCAATCCCTTGCCGAATGACCCTAGATTGTTTCAATCCGTGAACGGGTTTTCGGCACTTAGAACTGCATCTGTATCCGCCCCAAATGTGCGTGGTGCATCCCGATAGGTCACAGGCGTCTTCGACAATTTGAGCGGATTGCCGATCAACTGAACTTCGCCGGGTTCGGATTGCATTGCTATCTGCATCTGCCGGGCGGCCACCTGATCCGAGGCAAAAACCTGATCCAGAGACCTAACCGGACCAACAGGAACTTTCAGTGCCTCCAACGCCGAAATCAGATCGGTTGTTTTGAGATTCCTTACAGCGGGCCGCAAAACCGAATTTAACGCGTCCCGGTTTTTCAGGCGTGCAGGGTTCGTGGCAAAGCGGGGATCATTCGACAATTCTTCGTGTCCCAGAAATGCGCAAAATCGTTGGAATTGCCGATCGTTTCCAACCGCAAGGATTACATGGCTGTCCGCAGTTTCATAAACGTCATATGGCACGATATTCGGATGCCCATTGCCGCGACGTTCGGGGACATCGCCGGATGTCAGGTAATTGACGCCTTCGTTTATCAGCCACGCGATCTGCGCGTCGACAAGAGCAATGTCGACCTGTTGGCCCTCACCAGTCAGATCGCGGTGGCGCAGTGCCGCAAGAATGCCGACAGACGCGTACATACCGCACATTACATCGGCAATTCCGACACCCACTTTCATTGGGGCCCCATCCGGCTCGCCTGTCAGCGACATGATCCCGCCATAGCCTTGCGCCATCAGGTCGTAGCCCGGCTTGGCAGCGTTCGGGCCGGTTTGCCCATAGCCAGAGATCGAACAATAGACGAGACTGGGCAAGTCCTTCGAAAGGCTTTCGTAATCCAGCCCATACTTTGCCAACCCACCCGGTTTAAAGTTCTCAATCAGGATATCCGCGTGGCTGGCCAACCGTCGAATTTCTGCCTGACCATCCGGTGTTGCAATATCCAGCGCGACAGATTTCTTGTTCCGGTTTGCTGCCATGTAATACGCGCTGAGGTCTGATTGATTGCCGTTCGAATATTTGACGTATGGAGGGCCCCATTGCCGGGTGTCGTCCCCCGCAGTTGCCGGGTTTTCAATTTTTATGACGCTGGCACCCAAGTCGCCCAGCAACTGAGTACAGGTCGGCCCAGCAAGAATGCGCGACAGGTCCAGAACCTTGACCCCTTTGAGCGGTCCCTCAGATCCGGCCATCGTATCCTCCGCGATCGATTTCAGCGGCAATAACGGTGAACCGGTCGGCCTTCATGGCTTGTTTCAGCGCTGCACGCAGCTCCGTCCGGTTGCGAACAGTGTGGCCATTCCCGCCAAAAGCGCGCCCCATGGCAGCGTAGTCGTGACGGTCAAAATCCACACCGCGGTTGGTCATCTGGCGTCCACGCTGCTTAAGCTCGATCAACGCAAGACTGGCATCGACAAAGACCAGAAATATGGGGTTACAATCCATTTCCAAAGCCGTGGATAACTCGCCCGCCACCATCAGGAAACCGGCGTCGCCGGAAAAGCTGATAACGGGGCGTTCTGGTTCTGCCAGTTTCAGCCCAATCGCCATCGGTACCGCACAGCCCATGGTACAAAGCGCCGAAGACTGGATAAGACCGCGTGCCTCCGAGCATTTCCACATCTGGCTGAGAAGGATGCGATGAGCGCCGCTGTCAGCCGTGGCCAAGGTTTCTGCCGGCAAAACCGTGCGTGCTTCGTCAATGACAGCTGCAGGTCCCCATTCATCATCTGTGGGAAATGCCCGCGCCAGCGCACCACTTGCCTTTTGTGGTTCATCGCCCGCCCATGTCTGGCGTGCCGGGTTACCCTTGGCGATTGCTTCCAGCGTCGCACCGGTGTCGGCAACCAGATTCAAACCTGCTTGATGCATGTAATGGTCATTCTGAACGGCAGAAATGTCGATGACCCTCGTGATTTCCGGATCCCAGATTTCGCGCCACCCCGGCCGCATTTCGATCGGATCATAACCTATACAAAGGATCAGATCGGCCTGTTCGACCAACGAAACAAGATGTTTATCCGCCAGCGGGGACAACCCGGCACCACCCAGACACAGAGGATGATCTTCGGGAATGACACCTTTTGCCTTGTAGGTGGTTATGAATGGGATGCTGAAATGCTCCAGAAAGGCCCTCATCACTGCTTTGGAATCGTCATACAGAACGTCCAGACCGACAATTGCCAGCGGGCGTTCGGCCTCGGAAATCCATTTCCGTGCCTTTTCAAGGCAGGAACCTTCGGGCGCGACGGGGGCCGCATGGACCACCCGTCGACGTTTTGTGTCAGTGACAAGAGTATCCGCAACTGAAATCGGAACATCGATGTGAACCGGGCCAGGCCGAGGTGATGTGGCAAGCGATACTGCCCTGTCCGCCACAATATCGGCGCCTTGGGCGGTCGATCGAAAAGTACCCTTGGTGATCGAGCGATAGACCTGGCTGTGATCCAATACCTGATGGGTGTAAGTCAGGGCCTCATCCTCGTCCACGCAACCGGTCAGAACAATCATCGGGACACGGTCCTGCAGGGCATTGGCAACGACATTTATCCCGTTCATCGC
>JBPCWT010000283.1:0-8728 GCA_051009255.1 Ruegeria sp.
GGTTCGGAGTGATATTCTTGACTGTTGAGCTTGTTGCTGCCGCGGGCGTGATGGAATGGTAGACATACCAGACTTAAAATCTGGAGGCCGAATGGCCGTGTGGGTTCGACTCCCACCGACCGCACCACAACCGGCTAGACGTTGATAAAAATTCACGCGACCAGTACCGGAAACCAACCCGTATCAGGCATTCAGAAATGTTCTTACTGCGGCTTCGAATTCTCGGGGTTTCTCGGCATGCAGCCAATGACCGGCGCCGGGGATTTTGGCAAATCTTGCGTTTGGAAACAGGGCTCTGATTTTGTCTCGGTGCTGGGGTATAACATAATCCGACTCTGCGCCGGACAAAAACAGTGTAGAGCCGTCCCATGAAGTGTTGAACTGTGGAAAACCCATGATTTTGGGCATTTCCGCAGAAAGAACATCTAGATTCAGCCGCCAACGTTTTTCGGCAACGTCCAAAGATTGAGTGAAAAAGCTTTGCAAGGCTTTTTCGACCCCCAGATCGGCCAACTGGGCTTCGGCATCAGAACGCCTGTCGACGCCGGCCATATCGACCGCGCGCATTGCCTGAATATATTTGATCTGACTGTGGCCATAAGTAACTGGCGCGATGTCAGCCACGACCAGTTTGCGCACCATTGATCCGTGATTCAGGGCCAGTGTCATGGCCGCCTTGCCGCCCATCGAATGGCCAATGACATCTGCATATCCGCCGAAATGTTCGACAACTTCGGCCAGATCGGATGCTAATTGGGGGTAATCGTGGCTCGCATCCCATTTGCTGTACGCGTGATTCCGCATATCAACCGCGATAACCTGCCGTTCGTCCGACAGTCTGCGTGCAATAACGCTCCAGTTGCGCGCTGATCCATACAGACCATGGGCAATCAACAAGGGGGGTTTTGGCGTCGGGTCGCCATGAATGATCACGTTCAACATGGCTTCGTGATACCCGCGGCCTGACGTAACGACCAGCCCCATTGTCGGCTCCACCTTGCAGGGCTACATAGACCGGCATGGCGCAAGTAACCGAAGTGCAAACACAGATTGCCGACACCATCTCGCTGCTGCGCGAGAAGTTGGGGGTAAAGGACAAGACGTTGGCGGCCTCAATTCGCCGGGCCAAACGGCGTCTGCCGCGCCGGGTATATACTCAGGCGATGGTGCTTGCGCAGGCCGAATCGATTGCCGAGCATCCCAAGTTACGGATGGTGCTGGATACCCCGAAACTGACACAGGCATCGAATGAAGTGCAGGAGCATCTACGCTCGATCAACATAGCAGATCGAAGGTGGGGTTGGTTTCTGGGGATGCTAGGTGGGTTAGTATTCAATCTGTTCACGTTAACCGCGTTCATTCTGATCATTCTTTGGTGGCGTGGGATGATCTGAACCCTGCACCAAATCTGTTCAAGACAGGGATGAGATTAACAGCAAACAAAATAACGGCGCCGGTTGGGCGCCGTTATTGTAAAATGCCAACGATTTACAGGTTGGGGTAGATCGGAAAGCGTGCGCACAGTTCGGCCACTTCGGCTTTTACCTTGGCTTCGATTTCACCGTTTCCGTCTTCGCCATTGGTGGCCAGACCGTCGACAATTTCGATGATCCAGTCCGCAATCTGACGAAATTCGGCCTCGCCAAAGCCGCGAGTCGTACCTGCGGGCGAGCCCAAGCGGATGCCGCTTGTAATGGTTGGCTTTTCAGGGTCAAACGGAACGCCGTTCTTGTTGCATGTGATATGCGCGCGTCCCAGTGCTTTTTCAGTTGCGTTGCCTTTAACACACTTGGGGCGGAGATCCACAAGGACGACGTGGGTATCGGTGCCGTGGGTCACCGTATCCAGACCGCCCTTGATCAACTGGTCGCTAAGCGCCTGTGCATTGTCGACCACACTTTTAATGTAGTCATTGAACTCGGGCCGCAAAGCCTCACCAAAGGCCACGGCTTTGGCCGCGATTACATGCATCAGCGGTCCACCCTGAATACCCGGGAAGATGGCTGAATTCACTTTCTTGGCGATGGCCTCGTCATCGGTCAGGATCATTCCACCGCGCGGACCACGTAGGGTTTTGTGCGTGGTTGTGGTGGCGACATGTGCATGCGGGAAGGGCGAGGGGTGTTCGCCAGCGGCGACCAGCCCAGCAACATGAGCCATGTCCACATGCAGGTAAGCACCGACCATGTCGGCAATTTCGCGCATGCGAGCAAAGTCGATTATGCGCGGTATGGCCGAACCACCGGCAATGATCAGCTTTGGCTGATGTTCTTTGGCCAAGGCTTCGATCTGATCGTAATCGATCAAGTTGTCCTGCTTGCGCACACCATAATGCACCGCGTTGAACCATTTGCCCGATTGATTGGGTGCCGCGCCGTGGGTCAGGTGACCGCCGGCGTCCAGGCTCATTCCCAGAATCGTGTCGCCGGGTTTGATCAATGCCTGGAAGACGCCCTGATTTGCTTGAGAGCCGGAATTTGGCTGCACATTGGCAAACCCGCAGCCGAAAAGCTGCTTTGCCCGATCAATAGCCAGGTTTTCGGCGATGTCTACGTATTGACACCCACCATAGTAACGTCGCCCGGGATATCCTTCGGCGTACTTGTTGGTCATCACCGACCCCTGAGCCTCCATCACGGCGGCCGAGACGATGTTTTCCGATGCAATCAGTTCGATTTCGTCACGTTGGCGACCCAATTCGGACCGGACCGAGCCAAAAAGCTCGGGGTCGCGGTCGGCCAGCGATTGGGTGAAGAAACCGGTATCACGAAGATTGGCGTTCATGGGGGCTCCAAATGTATGGGGTCTGTCTGGCGGATTTCCTATAGGAAACCAGCCTGTCAAAAAAGGCTGTAAAGCGACGAATTGGCCTGCTGCGGCGTCAAGTCTGGCTTAATGCGGAAAGGTATGTTTGTTTCGGAACCAAATGCGCAACACCGGAAACCAATCAGCATGACAATGAGAATCGCATTTCTCGCCAACGAGGCACAGGTGGCGCAAATGGCCAGAGACAAGCTGGTATCGCGGTACGGCAATGTTGCCCCACGCGACGCAGACGTCATCGTGGCGCTGGGCGGTGACGGGTTCATGTTGCACACGCTTCACAATACGCAGCACCTCAACGCGCCGGTCTATGGCATGAATCGCGGAACCATCGGTTTTTTGATGAACGAGTATGACGAAGATGATCTGTTGGATCGACTGAGCGTGGCAGTCGAAGAGGTCATCAATCCGTTGGCGATGACCGCGGACCAATCCGGTAAAATTCACGAGGCGTTGGCGATCAACGAAGTCTCGCTGTTGCGGGCGGGCCCGCAGGCTGCGCGCCTAAAGATAACAGTCGATGGTCGATTACGATTGGCAGAGCTTGTCTGTGATGGGGCTCTGGTATCTACCCCCGCCGGATCGACGGCGTATAACTATTCGGCGCACGGGCCGATACTGCCGATCGGATCGGATGTTCTGGCGCTGACCGCCATCGCAGCGTTTCGCCCACGTCGCTGGCGTGGTGCGTTGTTGCCGAAAACTGCGCATGTGCGATTTGACGTCATGCAGGCCGACAAACGCCCGGTTATGGCCGATGCTGATTCGATTTCAATTCCCGATATCGACTGGGTTGAAATCCATTCTGAACCCACGGTGGCTCACAGAATACTGTTCGACCCCGGTCACGGGCTGGAAGAACGGCTAATTTCTGAACAGTTCACCTGATTTACAAACGAAAAATTGGCTTTGTGTGCCTTGTGTGAACAAGTTCACATGAGTTTTACTATCGCTATGATAGTAAGTACTTGCCCGGAGAACACGCCAAGGTGGGAGTGAGTGGCCACCAGCAGCGTCTTCAGATGATTGCGCAGTTTTCGCGCTGGCGAGGGTGGGTGGTGCTACGCTCGTCATCAAAATCTGGGCATATTTTAGCAGGTGGACCCCGGGTAGATTCCCGGGGTCTATTTTCTTTGACGCGTTGTCGTCGGGGTGAATTCCGGCGCTCACCTGCACCCGAAATTTCCCAGGATCAATCACCCAAAATGCCCCAGAGTGAAGGTGCCATCGAACCAACCCGCGCCTCGATCGCTGCTGCGGCATCCACTGCCAAATCCTCGCGCCAGCGAGGCGCGGCAATTTGAACATTGATCGGTTGTGGGCCTTTTGGAAGTTCTGCCAACCGGGCAGGAACACAAGCAGCCGGAAGGCCAAGGAAGTTCATGGAATAGGAATAAACGGCACATCCCAGTACTTCGTGTACGCCCTCTGCACCTTCGGTATCCCGGTCGGGTTTAAAGAACGGCTGGGGTAGAAACGGTGACAGAACCAACGGATAATCCTGCATAAACAGCGACCATTCACGCGCATAACGGCTGCGCTGGGCAAGCATATGAACCCAATCTGTTTCGACAATGGGCGGAAACTCTTGAAAGTAGACGCCAAAGATTTCCTGAATCGTTTTTGAGCCCGCCGCTTCGATGTCCCCTTTCATCAGCGTCAGAACTTCGCCCATCAGGGCCCTGTAACCGTTACGACCGCATTCAAATACGTTTGGTGGCTCTACCTCTTCAACCACATAACCTGCATCGGTCAGCGCGTCGCGCGCCGTATCCAGTGCTTTTTCCACTTCGGGGTGCAGGGCGTAACCGAATGTGTTTTTCGTAAAAGCGACCTTAATTGGGGTATCCAGATCATCGCCTCGCCACGCAACAGGCACATGAAATGGGTCCCGTGGGTCGGGCGCAATCAGGCTGGGCATCGACAAGTGCAGATCCTGCGCAGTTCGCGTAATCAGACCCTGTACGGACATCGACTGTGCCAGCAAACCGCGCTCTGCCTTTTGGCTGGGATTCCAGGCTGGTACTCTTCCTAGACCGGGCTTTACTGTCACCGCGCCGTTTGCTGCGGCCGGAAACCGCAGGCTGCCACCAATATCATTGCCATGCGCTAGTGCGCCAACGCCCGCCATAACAGCCGCGCCGGCTCCGCCAGACGAACCACCGGGCGAAATGTGCCGGCCCCATGGATTGTAAGTTCGCCCATAAAGTTCGTTGTCGGTATCCGCGCGAAATGAAAACTCGGGCGTATTTGTGCGCCCAATTACAATCGCTCCGGCCTTTTGCAGATTGGAAACAACCGGCGCGTCGTCTGGCGCAATGGCATCTTTCAACGCTACGACGCCATTTGTCGTGGCGTGGCCTTTCTGATCGACGTTAACTTTGATCGTTACAGGGACCCCGTGCAATGGACCGGGTTCCTGACCGTTCTGACAGGCCTTGTCCAGCGCGCGCGCGCGCTCAAGCGCTTCGTTGCTCAGATCTTCTACAACGGCGTTCAGGTCTGGATTCACCTGCTCCATTCGACTGATGGAACTTTGAACTGCTTCCTCGGCGCTGACTTCGCCGGACCGGGTCAGGGCGGTTAATTCAGTCGCGCCGAGCTGCCAGATAGTGTCTTGTGTCATGTGCTCCCTCTCTTGGGGCGCACAGTAGGATGTCTGGATTTGGTTGCAAGCAGAAGTGGATCAACATGCAGGTCAAGGGACAACCGGACGGGCCAAGCCCGCCCGATGCCAGTTACTGAGCGTATCCGATCGTTTTCAATGCTGTCTGGATTTCGTCCAGAATAGCGGGGTCATCAATCGTCGCCGGCATTTTGTATTCTTTGCCATCCGCAATCGAAACCATTGTGCCGCGCAAAATCTTGCCAGAGCGGGTTTTGGGCAGACGGTCCACAACCACTGCCAGTTTGAATGCAGCGACAGGACCAATTTTTTCCCGAACCATTTTGACCACATCCTTCACGACATCGTCATGTTCTCTGTCTGAACCTGTATTCAGGCACAAAAACCCAACCGGCATCTGCCCCTTAAGCTGGTCTGTCACGCCGATCACCGCGCATTCGGCAACATCGGGGTGGGCGGCAAGAACTTCTTCCATTCCCCCAGTAGACAGGCGATGGCCGGCCACGTTGATCACGTCGTCGGTGCGAGCCATGATGTAAAGGTATCCATCCTCGTCAATCATGCCGGCATCGCCGGTTTCATAGTAACCGGGGAAATGTTCCAGATAGGATTTCTTGAACCTGTCTTCTGCATTCCAGAGCGTCGGAAGGGTACCCGGTGGCAGCGGCAGTTTCACGGCGATGGCGCCAAGTTCGCCTGTTTTCATCGGATGGCCGCCCTCGTCAAGAATGTGGACGTCGTATCCCGGCATCGGCTTGGCGGGCGATCCCAGTTTTACCGGAAGTTCTTCGATTCCCAGGGGGTTACCTGCGATTGTCCAGCCGGTTTCAGTCTGCCACCAGTGGTCGATCACCGGAACTTTCAACGCGTCCTGCGCCCAAATGATCGTATCCGGGTCCGCACGTTCACCAGCCAAGTACAACGCGCTGAGACAGGAAAGGTCATAGTTCTGAAGCAATTCGCCTTTTGGGTCCTCGCGCTTGACCGCGCGGATAGCGGTTGGGGCGGTAAAGAAACTGCGTACTTTGTGTTCTGCGATCACACGCCAGAATGTACCTGCATCAGGTGTCCCAACCGGTTTGCCTTCGAACACAATCGTGGTGTTGCCGTGGATCAGCGGGGCGTAGCAGATATAGGAATGCCCAACGACCCAACCGACATCTGATGCCGCCCAGAATACATCGCCGGGGTCCACGTTATAGATGTTCTTCATGGTCCAGTTCAGTGCAACCAGATGACCGGCGGTGGGGCGCACAACGCCTTTTGGCGCGCCGGTCGTGCCTGACGTGTAAAGGATGTATGCCGGATCATTTCCGTCTACTGGCACACATTCAGCGGGTTCGACGCCATACTGGAATCCGTGCCAGTTATAATCGCGCCCTTCGATCAATTGCGCGACTTCCTGTTCGCGCTGATAGATAACGCAGAAATCCGGTTTGTGCGTTGACAAATCAATTGCGCCGTCCAGCAGGGGTTTGTAATGAACAACGCGTCCCGGCTCCACCCCGCAAGAGGCAGCGATGATCGCCTTGGGCTTGGCGTCGTCGATCCGCACCGCCAACTCGTTCGAGGCAAACCCGCCAAAAACCACCGAATGCACAGCACCCAGACGGGCGCAGGCAAGCATCGCCTCTAATGCTTCAGGGATCATCGGCATGTAAATGATGACGCGGTCGCCTTTTTCGATGCCTTTGGCGCGCAACGCACCCGCAAGAGTGGCCACGCGGTTGCGCAGTTCGACATAGGAAATTTCACGCTTGGTGTGGGTGATCGGGCTGTCATAGATAATCGCTGCCTGTTCGCCGCGACCATTTTCAACGTGGCGGTCAACCGCATTCCAGCACGTGTTTACCTTGGCATCGCGGAACCATTCATAGAGCGGGGCATTGTCATCGAAAAGTGCCTTGCTGGGTGGCTTGACCCAGTCGATACCCTTTGCGGCCTCCATCCAGAACGCCTCCGGGTTGTTTTTCCAGCTCTCGTATACGTTCTGATACGCCATGGTATCCTCCTCCGACACGTCCTGACGATTGTGTTAGGCATCCCGAACCAATCGGGCAAGCGGCACGCATGACTGCGCGTCAGTTTATCGCGAAATATTTGCATAACTTTGAAAATCTCACTGCAAATTTTTGCAAACCATCTTTCTTTTCAACAGAGAGATGCAATAATCGTCATGATTTGCAAAGTTGCAAATATCAGCGTGCAAAGATGTATGGCTATCGGGAATCATATTTCCCGACCCTTTTGCATTGGGACAGATACCATTGAAAAATGCGGCAAGCCAAAAACATGGCGATGATTGATGCACACATTCAGGGCAATGGCAGGTGCACAGCCCCACTGCGGCGTAGTCTATTATAGTGCCCCGCCCAATTGTTTGGCTGGGTCAGAGACACTCAGACTTAACCGTAATGTGCGACGGGTGTGCCAGCAATGGCCGCCATGTTCAGCAGCCCACGCGCCGTAATCGAAGGCGTCACGATATGCGCCTTGTTGCCCATGCCCATCAGAATTGGACCAACTTCGATCCCGTCTGCCTTGGTTTTCAGGATATTGCGAACACCGCTGGCCGCATCCGCATGGGCGAATATCAGGACATTGGCCGGTCCCTCAAGACGCGAATTCGGAAAGATACGGTTGCGTAGTTCAGGGTCAAGCGCCACATCCAGATTCATTTCGCCCTCGTAGGTAAAGTCCCGAGGCTGGCTGTCCAGAATGTCGATCGCGCCCCTTAGACGTTTACCCGATCCTTCGGCCTGGTTCCCGAATTGGGATTGCGAGCAGAATGCTATTTTTGGGTCAATGCCAAAGCGGCGGACATGCCGGGCGGCACCAACGGTGATTTCAGCCAGTTCTTCGGCGTTTGGCAATTGCCGGACATGCGTATCGGCGATGAACAGGGGTCCATCTTCCAATATCATCAGCGAAAGGGCGCCGTGAGGTCGCAGATCCCCGTCGTCCAACACCTGCTCTACGTAGTTCAGGTGCCAACGGAACTCGCCGAATGTGCCGCAAATCATGCTGTCAGCTTCGCCGCGATGCACCATGATCGCGCCGATCGCAGTTGTGTTAGTGCGCATGATCGCCTTGGCCAGATCAGGGGTGACACCGCGCCTTTGCATGATCTGATGGTAAGAATTCCAATAATCATAGTATCGGGGGTCGTTTTCGGGGTTAACGATTTGAAAATTCTGTCCCGGTCTTACTGTCAGACCCAACCTTTCGCAGCGTGCCTCGATCACTTCGGGGCGACCGATCAGAATTGGAGTTTCGGTG
>JBPCWT010000284.1:0-2573 GCA_051009255.1 Ruegeria sp.
GTTCCAATTGGCGGCAAGACCCAAACATAACTGACGAGGATGTTCTAAAGGCATTATCCCAGTTGGGTGCAGAGATCCTGCCTTTTGAAAGCCAGGTTTTCGGTGACAGCTACCCTCAGGGAAACAAAATCGAAGCCCTGCAGGCCATGCCCGAGGGCGAGCCGTTTTTATACTTTGACACTGACACGCTGATTACCGGGGAACTGGCAACGATTCCCTTTGATTTTACGCGTCCGAGTGCGTCCTTGAAAGTTGAAGGAACATGGCCCAAGCCAACGCTTTACGGCCCTGACTACAAGGGTATCTGGCGGGCCATATACCAAATGTTTGGGTTGGATTTCGAAAGCTCTTTGGATGACGAACAACCACAGGACTATTGGCGGCGATATCTCTATTTTAACGCCGGTTACTATTTTCACTCATGCCCGCGACAATTTGGAGAGCGATTTCTGGAATACGCCAGAGCTATTCGTGACGATAACCTGCCTGAACTCGTTGGTCAAAATCTCGATCCGTGGCTTGACCAAGTTGCATTGCCACTGGTGATTCATTCGTTTGGCGGGGGTCGAAATACACTGCCCACTGGCTTGCTTGATGGGTCGGTCAGTTGTCACTATCGGCTTTTCCCCCTGCTCTATGCAACGGAATCCGATCACGTTGTCGAGGTCCTGGAAGCAGTCGCGATGCCCAACAGGATAAAAAAAGTCATCAAAAAGTACGAGCCCATCAAAAAGCTTGTCATACAAGGCAAAGGGCACAAAATTCGGGCGCTGTTCGACAGGGATAATCTGCCCCAGCGTGAGCAGGTCATAAGGAACAAGATAAAGGCGAATGGGTTCTGGCTGCGTTAAGTGGCATGCGGCGACTGCGACATTGTGCGAATGTGGCCAATGACCTACAGAGTCTCATAACGATAATTCAACGGGAGACATTGAATATGTCAGACGGACCCACCTACGGTTTTGACACACTGCAAGTTCATGCCGGCGCGCGCCCTGATCCTGCAACCGGAGCAAGACAGACCCCGATCTATCAGACCACGGCGTATGTGTTCCGCGATGCCGATCATGCGGCGGCATTGTTTAACCTCCAGGAAGTAGGATTCATCTATTCGCGCCTGACTAATCCAACCGTTGCCGTTCTGCAGGAACGCATTGCCACTCTGGAAGGTGGGATTGGCGCGGTTTGTTGTTCCTCCGGTCATGCCGCGCAGATTATGGCGCTGTTCCCGCTAATGGGTCCGGGTTGCAATGTTGTTGCTTCGAACCGTCTTTATGGCGGCACAGTCACCCAGTTCAGCCAGACGATCAAACGGTTCGGCTGGACTGCAAAGTTCGTGGATACCGAAGACTTGGATGCCGTAAAGGCCGCGATCGACGACGACACCCGAGCGGTTTTCTGCGAATCCATCGCGAACCCCGGTGGGTATGTTTCCGATATCCGAGCGCTCGCAGACATAGCGGATACGGCTGGGCTGCCGTTGATCGTAGACAACACTTCGGCCACGCCATATTTGTGCCGCCCGTTCGAACACGGTGCTTCGTTGGTTGTTCATTCCACCACGAAATACCTGACGGGCAACGGTACGGTAACTGGCGGTTGCATTGTGGATTCCGGTAAGTTTGACTGGTCTGCCAGTGATAAATTCCCGTCACTTAGCGCCCCGGAACCCGCCTATCATGGCCTGAAGTTTCACGAGACCTTCGGGCCGCTGGGCTTCACCTTTCACAGTATCGCGGTTGGTCTTCGCGATCTTGGAATGACTATGAACCCGCAAGCCGCGCACTACACGCTGATGGGAATTGAAACGCTAAGCTTGCGCATGCAGCGCCATGTTGAAAATGCGCAAAAAGTGTCGGCTTGGCTTGAATCAGATGACCGTGTCGAACTTGTTACTTATGCGGGTCTAGCATCGTCGCCCTACTCAAAGCGGGTAAAGGCCCAGTACCCCAAAGGAGCCGGAGCATTGTTCACCTTTGCGGTCAAAGGTGGTTACGACGCTTGCATCAAACTGGTGAACGCACTTGAGATTTTCAGCCATGTTGCCAACCTTGGCGACGCACGGTCGCTTATCATCCACTCAGCCTCGACCACCCACCGACAACTGACGACCGAACAGCAGGAAGCCGCTGGCGCGGGTCCGAATGTTGTTCGTGTGTCTATTGGGATCGAAGATGCGGACGACCTTATCGCCGATCTTAATCAGGCCTTGGCAAAGGCAACTGCATAGACCTACACAATCGGCACGATGACTGAACACACAATGAATTCGCTTGGTCAGCCGATCGGCTTGCCTGTCGCCGGTGATTACCCTCGCTCCCGCCCTCCGCCTACGCAGATGAAAGGGCGGACTTGCTCGGTTGTGCAATTAGATCCAGAATTGCATGCGCCCGGATTGCACCGGGCGTTTGCCCATGATTTCTATGGCCGTAATTGGACCTATCTGCCTTACGGGCCTTTCGAAACCGAATCCGAGTTCGCAGATTGGCTTGGGAAAAAATGCACTGGTACCGATCCGTTGTTTCATACGGTTCTCGATAACAATGGCTCGCCAATCGGGATTGCTTCTTTCC
>JBPCWT010000285.1:0-3447 GCA_051009255.1 Ruegeria sp.
GCTGTACGGGATCATCTTCCTCAGCCACCAGATTGGCAGCTTCCTTGGCGTCTGGCTCGGTGGGCGCATGTACGACCTTTATGGCAATTACACGATGGTCTGGTGGATCGGTGTTGGCGTCGGCGCATTCAGTGCGATTGTGCATCTGCCAATTCGAGAAAACCGCAGCGCGTCGCAGATCGCCGCGTAGACCAGACGGACAGGCTAGGTCGCATCTTCCGCTTGCAGCAAACCCTCGGCAACTAGACGATCCGCCCATCCTTGCGGCCCTTGAAAGTGATGGGTTTGCCAGCCGCGTTTTCGCGCCGTTTCGATATTGTCCAGCCTGTCATCCGCAAACAGCAGGGATTGCGCCGGCAGGCCACAATCGGCCTCGACCATTTCATAAATGGTTTCATGCGGCTTCACGGTCTTCATCCGGCCCGAGACATATTGCCGGTCGAACTCGTTCAGAAACGGGTAAACCGTTGTGGCAAAGTCAAAATTCTGCACCCCGAAATTGGTCAGGGCAAAGACCGGAATCCCCTTGGAGCGCAAGGCACGCTGCAAGCGAACCGAATGCGGAATTTCCGGTGCAGCCAGCTTGATCCAGCTGTCATGCCACATCCGAATTTCGTCACGCCATTCCGGATACTTTTCTGCCCATTCATAGATGGTCTCGGTAAAATGATGTCCCTGATCGACCAGATCATTCATGCCGTGCAGATTGACCTGGGAAAACATCGCCCGACGCCGATCTTCGCCGATAACACGGTCATAGTAACGCTCGGGCTGCCACTCGATCAGAACATTGCCAATGTCGAAAACGACGGCTTCAACGGGCATATGTGTATCCTGTCCTAAGGCAATTGCGTGATCTGGTGACTGAACCAAGGCCAAGGGGTTTGTTCAAGTTGAAAGTTCGACAATTGGATTACCCGCGCATCGCCGCCCTTGTTTCGCGCTCCAGCGCATCCAGAAACCGCGACCTGTCCGCTTTGCCAAACGGTTTTCCGCCGCCTCCGGCGCCCAGCGGATTGGCGGCGCGCAAATCAGCCATCAGGTCGCGCATTGCCAGCTGTTGACCGATATTGGCCGCAGTAAAGACCTCGCCGCTATGGCGAAGAACCCGAGCGCCTGCTTCGACGCATTTTGCGGCCAACGGTATGTCCGAGGTTACAACCACATCCCCAGGGCCGCAACGTTCTGCGATCCATTTGTCAGCCTCGTCCGCGCCTTCGGACACGATCACGACTTGCACCATTGGATTGGCAGAAGGGCGCAAACCGCCATTCGACACCAGAACCATCGGCAATTTGTGCCGGACCGCCACCCTTTCGGCCTCGGCCTTTACAGGGCAGGCATCGGCATCGACATACAGCGTCGTCACGCCTTCTTCGCCTCTTTTTGGTCGGGCTTTGCGACGTCTTCTTTCGCCTTTTCGCCCGTCTTTTTCTTTACTTTGAATTCTTCGGGTATCGGCATCCGGTTAAACGCGTCCAGCCCGGCAATCTTATATGCCTCGGCCAGAGTGGGATAGTTGAAGGTGTTCTGCACAAAATAATCGACAGTACCCTTCAGGTTCAGAACCGCCTGCGCGATGTGGATCAGTTCGGTCGCGCCTTCGCCAACGATCTGCACCCCCAACACCCTGCGGGTCTTGAGCGAGAACAGCATTTTCAGCATCCCGTGTTCCAGCCCCATGATATGCCCCCGCGAGGTTTCGCGAAACCGGGCGACGCCCACCTCGTAAGGGATACCGCGTTCCTGCAACTCCTCCTCGGACATGCCGCAGGTAGAGATTTCGGGCACCGAGTAGATGCCGTATGGATACCAGGGGCTTTCCGGCAGGGTGGGTGTTTCCAGCGCGTGGCAAGCGGCGACGCGACCTTGTTGCAAAGCAGTCGAGGCCAGCGATGGATGTCCTATCACATCACCAGTGGCATAAATATGCGGCACATCGGTCTGATAGGTTTTTCTGTCCACGCTAAGCCGATTCCGGTGGTCTGTTTCCAACCCTACCGCATCCAGATTCAGCGTAGACGTGGCACCCATTCGCCCGGCCGCAAACAACAACATTTCGGCACGCACATGACGCCCGTTATCCAGCGAAATCTCGACATGTGAACCCGCGTCTTCGATCTTTTCAACGGCGGCCCCAAGCCGAAGATCAACACCGTTTTCCCGGATCTGGTGCGTGAACTCCTGGATCAATGTTCGGTCGATAAAATCAAGAAAGGTTTCGCGCGGCTCAAGCAACGTGACCCGAACATCAAGCGCAGAAAACATGGTGGCATATTCAACCCCGATCACCCCCGCACCGATTACACACAGCGAACGCGGGATTTCCGCCATCTCAAGAAAATCATCGCCGTCGACAATGGTCTTGTCATTAAATGGCACATAGTCGGGGCGATAGGTTTTCGTACCCGTCGCGATCAAAAACTTGGACGCGGTCAGTCGTGTGGTGTCACCCGCATCTGTCGCCACCTCGACCTCATGCGGACCTATAAATTTTGCAAGCCCGCCAAGGGTTTCGACGTGGTTTCGATTGAACTGATGTTCCAACACGTCAACTTCGTAATCCAGCGTCATGTGCAGCCGCGCCTTCAAGTCATCGGCGCGGATCTGATCCTTGACCCGGTAAGACAGCCCATAAAAGCTCCGCTCGCGCCAACCTGACAGGTTCAACACTGTTTCGCGCAGGGTCTTTGATGGAATGGTTCCTGTGTGGACGGAAACGCCACCCAACCGGTCCTTGCGGTCGATCACCAGAACTTTGCGTTTCAGCTTGCCCGCCTGAATTGCAGCCGCACGCCCAGATGGGCCAGAGCCGATGATGATCAGGTCATAATCAAACTTGCTCATACATCAATCCCCGTACAAGGCTTCGGCGTGAAACGTAACGTGGTCTTCTATGAAGGTTGAAACGAAGAAATAGGAATGATCGTAACCGGGCTGCATCCTGATGATCGCCTGCTGGCGACGCTCTGTAACGGCAAGGGCCAGCGCCTCGGGGCGCAGCAGGTCAATAAACTGATCGCTTGTTCCGGTATCGATAAGGATCGGTCCGTCGAACCCGGTGCTTTTCATCATTAGCGATGCGTCATGTTTGGCCCACGCCGTTTCGTCATCGCCCAGATACGCGCCGAGTTGCTTGCGGCCCCAATCGCTTCCGGTGGGATTGGAAATCGGCGCAAAGGCAGAAACCGAGCGGAACTGACCGGGCAGGTTCATTGCCAGGGTCAAGGCACCGTGACCGCCCATGGAATGCCCGGTAATGGCTTGCCTTGCGCCATCAATGGCAAAATTGTCCGTCAATAGCGTGGGTAGCTCATCGGCCACATAGTCCCACATATTGAAATGCGGGGCCCATGGCCGTTGGGTGGCGTTCACGTAAAAACCAGCACCCTGTCCCAGATCATAGTCTTCGTGATCACCAACGCCCTCGCCGCGCGGGGAAGTGTC
>JBPCWT010000286.1:0-3591 GCA_051009255.1 Ruegeria sp.
TTCATTAACAGCGGGGCAAAAGCGCCTGCCTGAGTAACAACTTCTTCCACGCGCATCTCCTTTCAGGGACAGACAAACCCGCGACTGTGGCGCGGGGATTTTCCGGATATTGTCCGAAAACTTTCACAAAATCTAGGATTGAGACTTCATCCGGCAACCTTGTCTGTTTTTTGGTGTACATCGCTTGACCGCCTGCGCACAGTCTGGTGACTGACAACCGCGCAACGGTGCGCCTATCTGACATGAATATCCACCAAGGAGGCCGTCGTGCTCAAATCTGTTCAGTTCCCGATCATGGCCAAATGGCCGCCGGAATCTCCCGATGTCATACAGCTTTATGCGTTCCCGACGCAGAATGGCGTCAAGGCATCGATCATGCTGGAAGAGACCGGCCTGCCATACGAGCCTCATCGGGTCACGTTGTCGGATGCGGATGTCAGAAGCCCCGAGTTTCTGTCGCTGAACCCCAATAACAAGATCCCGGCCATCATTGATCCGAACGGGCCGGACGGGCAGCCCATTGGCCTGTTCGAAAGCGGGGCGATTCTGCTGTATCTGGCCGAAAAAAGTGGCAAGTTTCTGGGCTCGACCACGGCCGACAGGCATCGCATTACACAATGGCTGTTTTTTCAGGTTGGCGGCGTGGGGCCGATGTTCGGGCAGCTAGGGTATTTCTTTAAGTTCGCGGGCCGCGAAATCGAGGATCCGCGACCGCGTGAACGGTATATCAACGAGGCCCGTCGCCTGTTGAACGTGGTGGACACGCAACTGGAAGGTCAGGATTGGATCGCGGGCGAATATTCGGTTGCGGATATTGCGCTGGGCCCGTGGCTGCGCGGGCTGGAGTATTATGGCGTAAAAGACCTTGTCGGCTGGGACGAGTATAAAAACACCAACGCATATGTGGAACGTTTCCTTGCCCGCCCCGCCGTTCAGAAAGGTCTGGTCACACCATCGCGGGATTGATCCCCGCCGCGATCTTTTCCGCGATCATGATGGTGGGGGCATTGGTGTTCCCGCCAATCAGCGTCGGCATGACCGAGGCATCCACGACCCGCAACCCCTGAACGCCGTGAACGCGGGCCTGCGTGTCCACCACGGCCATATCATCGGTGCCCATTTTACAGGTTCCGACAGGGTGATAGATCGTATCGGCCCGTGCGCGGATGTCGGCCTCAAGCTCTTGCTCGCTGCCGTTGTTGGGATACAGGCGCTTGCTGCGCCACGGTTCCAGCGGCGGTGCGGTCAATATCGTTTCCAGCTGACGCGCACCTTTCATCAGCAGTTCCAGATCACGCGTGTCGCTGAGAAAGGCGGGGTCGATGCGTGGCGGTGCCGAGGCGCGATCCGAGTCCAGCCCGACCGATCCACGGCTGAACGGGCGCAGAACGCAGACGTGGCAGGAAAACCCGTGACCAACGTGCATCTTGCGCATGTGATCGTCTACGATTCCGACGACAAAGTGCAGTTGCAGATCCGGTCGCGTTTGAGTGGCGTCGGATTTCAGAAATGCGCCACCTTCGGCAAAGGGGGTCGTGAACAAACCATCGCCTTCGCGTTTCCATTTCATCCCTGCCCGGACCAGATCCCACATCCCGCCGGGCGAAAGCCCGATTACATCCTTGCGAGCAGATTTGTAGCTGATGACATAGTCCAGGTGATCTTGCAGGTTTTGACCGACACCGGGCAGTTCGTGGACAACCGGAATGCCCTGTTGCGCCAGTTCGTCCGCCGGTCCGATGCCGGACAGCATCAGCAATTGGGGTGAGCCGAAGGCCCCGCCGGACACGATCACCTCGTGTTTGGCCTGAACCGTTTTTTCGGACCCGCCGTGCCGAACCTGAACACCGGTTGCGCGATTGCCGTCAAACGTTACCTTTTGCGCCATCGCCTTGGTCAGAACCGTCAGGTTGGGCCTGTCCATTTTTCCGCGCAGGTAAGCCGCAGACGCCGAGCAGCGTTCGCCCTTGTGCGGGCCGTCGTGAAACTGCGTGACCTGGTACAGGCCAGCACCTTCTTGTTCGGGGCCGTTGAAATCCGTGTTCGTTCGAATTTGCTGTTCGGCGCAGGCCTGAACAAAAGCGTTCGAGATTGCGCGCGGGTCAAGCTGATCGCAGACCTGCAACGGCCCGTCGCCGCCATGCAGGTCGTCGGTGCCGTTGGCGTTGCCTTCGGCCTTGAGGAAGTAGGGCAGGACGCTTTGCCAATCCCAGCCTTCGCATCCCAGATTGGCCCAATCGTCATAATCGCTTGGATGCCCACGCACATATAGCATCGCGTTGATGGCCGATGACCCGCCCAGCGCCTTGCCGCGCGGCTGGAACCCCTTGCGCCCGTTTAGGCCGGGTTGCGGCACTGTCTGAAAAGCCCAGTTGTTGATCTTGGGGCGGCCTGAAATCATTGCGGCCACCATTGCCGGGGCACGGATCAGGAAATCTTCGCCCTTACCGCCAGCCTCGATCAGGCACACCGATACATCCGGATTTTCGCTGAGCCGCGACGCCAGAACACATCCGGCGGAACCGCCCCCAACAATGACATAATCGAATTCCACAGCCTGTCCTCCCGTTACTATCGGAACGGTAGGAACGGCTAGACGCGCAAACAACGATAACGTGACGGTAGCTAGCCGGGAAGTTTTCCCGTCAGGACGTAGCGCAGAACCTCGACAACCTGCCCCGGTTCTTCGGCAACTGCCAGCGCAGCGGCGTCGACCTCTTTCAGGGCGTGCTGGTGATCGGGGCCGTGCAGCACGATGATCGACTTGCCCAGAGCCGCGGCATAGCCCGCGTCAAAGGCGGCGTTCCATTGTTTGTACTGGTCGCCAAAGCGCACCACCACGACATCCGCGTCGGCGATGCCCTTGCGGGTGCGAATGGCGTTGACCATCGCGCCCTTGTGGTCGTGCCAGTACTTGTTCGGCTCGGCACCCAGAATGGCCACGCCGCAGTCGTCGCTGGCGGCGTGATCGGTCACGGGGCTGTTGAACGTGATGTCCAGTCCTTGTGATCCGTCGATGATCTGTTCACGCCAATCGGTGTGGATCTCACCTGACAGATAGACATTCAATCCCATTGCGGTCTCCATTCCCTGTTCAGGCCGTACTTAACGCCCTATTGGCAAAAGCCCAATGCCGAATTGCAGGAAATTGAGTTCGCGGACTTTTGTCAAAGCTTGCGCGCAACAACAAAATGGCGCGGATCAGTCATCGGGAAGTTGTCGCGTTCAATGATTTTGAAACCTGCCTTTTCGATAGTCGCATCCAGTTCGGAGTCCGACAGAAAGCGGACGAATGGCGCGCGGCCAAAGAACTGCATCAGCGGGAGCATGATGCGGATCATGCGGTATTTCAGGCTGCCGCCCTTCGTCGGGGGACAGAAGGTTTTGGAAATGAACAGACCACTGGGTTTCAGAACGCTTTGCGCCTGATTCAGACATTCATTTAGATCCTCGACCAGATGCAGCAGGTTGAACGCCATGACCACATCAAACGGCCCGGCGGGGGGCGTGTTTGCTTCAGCCTGAACAAAGTTCACGTTTTCGACGCCCTGATCGGCGGCGCTGCGCCTGCCAACAGCCAGCATTCCGGCA
>JBPCWT010000287.1:0-3161 GCA_051009255.1 Ruegeria sp.
TCTGCCCAACCTCAACGGCTTTATCGGGCCTGGATGGCCGAGTTCCGAACCCCATTCTTTCGCTCATATCTGACAAATCAACCGGAGCTTATTGATACGGTTTTAAAGAAGCGCCCACACGATTTCCCGAAATCCGACCGCATCCGCGAAGGATTGAAACCTCTGTTAGGAGAGTCTGTGTTTCTAACCAACGGGAAAACGTGGAAGCGTCAGCGGCGGATTATTGATCCCTCTTTTGAAGGGGGGCGGCTAAAGGATACGTTCCCGGCCATGTTGGCCGCATCCGAGGCTTGCGTAGAAAGGTTGAGACCGCACGTCGGACAGATTGTAGAAGTCGAGGAGGTCACGAGCCACGCGGCGGCTGACGTGATTTTCCGCACATTGTTCTCGGTTCCCATTGAAAACGAACTTGCCGCTCAGGTCTTTAACCGTTTCCGCGCATTTCAGCGGGCACAGCCATTGTTGAACATAGCGGCCTTTTTTAGGTTTCCACGCTGGCTGCCGCGCCTGCACTCGCGCGCAACACGGCAAAACGCGGCGGAAATCCGGGGCCTGTTAAGAAAACTAACGACGAATCGAGCTGCGGCGATTGAGGCTGGACAAGCGCCGAACGATCTGGCGACCAAAATCATGACAACAAGGGATCCTGTAACCGGGAACGGCTTTGATACCGAAGAAATGGTTGATCAGGTGGCAATCTTTTTTCTGGCCGGGCATGAAACCAGCGCCTCGGCGCTGGCTTGGTCACTGTATCTGTTGGCACTTTTTCCAGAATGGCAGGAAAAGCTGGCCGCAGAGGCCAGTGCACTGGATGATCAATCATTCTCGGTCATGTCGAAACTGCAATTAAGCAGGGATGTTTTCCGAGAAGCACTGCGACTTTATCCGCCGGTGCCAATGATGGTGCGCGAAGCCGCGTGCCCGGAAAGTTTCCGCAATCGGTCAGTTCCCAAGGGTTCACAGATTGTAATCAGCCCTTGGCATCTGCATCGGCACGAACGGCTGTGGGACAGACCGGACGAATTTGATCCGTCACGCTGGCACAGTGAAAATGGCATAAAATGCCAGCGCGAGGCGTATCTTCCGTTTTCCACAGGACCTCGGGTTTGTCCGGGGGCAGGGTTTGCAATGGTCGAGGGGCCGTTGATCTTGTCGATGCTGTTGCGGCGTTTTCGGTTCAAGGTTGTGGACGAACAAATACCGGTTCCAGTAGCACATCTGACTGTACGTTCACGGGATGGCATTTTGTTGCGCGTAGTTGAGCGCTAACAAACTACCATCGTTCAATCCCTTGCTGTATGCGGATACGCAAAGCGGAATCAAATTAAACGGGAACGTGTTATGTCCAAGGCAGATCAGCGCGAACAGATGACCAATGGTGCAGGCTTTATCGCGGCCTTGGATCAAAGCGGCGGCTCAACGCCAAAGGCGCTAGCACTTTACGGGGTAGACGCGTCCCAGTACGGATCCGACGAAGAAATGTTCGCAGAAATTCAGAAGATGCGCGCCCGGATCATTCTGTCCGATGATTTCACCAAGGATAAGGTGATCGGGGCTATCCTGTTTGAGCGTACGCTGGGAGAAGAGATCGAAGGACGCAAAGTCGCCGATTACCTTTGGTCGGTCAAAGGGGTGGTACCGTTCCTGAAAATCGACAAAGGTTTGGAAGAGCAGGCTAATGGCGTGCAGATGATGAAGCCCATTCCGGGATTGGCGGACACATTGGCCAAAGCAGATGGTGTATTTGGAACCAAAGAACGTTCAGTCATCCACGAAGCGAATGCCGATGGGATTGCCGCAGTTGTTGGTCAGCAATTTGACGTCGCACGCGAGGTTATTGCGTCCGGAATGGTTCCGATAATTGAACCAGAGGTAAACATAAACTCGGAAACCAAGGCTGAAGCTGAGAATATTTTGAAGGCGGAGCTTCTGAAAAACCTTGATGCCTTGTCGGATGGGCAGGATGTGATGCTCAAGCTGACATTGCCAACCAACGCAAATTTGTTTGACGAAATTGTTGATCACCCACGTGTTGGCAGGGTTGTTGCCTTGTCCGGCGGATATTCGACGGATCAGGCGTGCGATTTACTGAACCAGAATAACAAGATGATTGCGTCGTTTTCGCGTGCCCTGACAGAGGGATTGGCCAAGCAAATGACGGATGCTGAGTTTAGCAATGCACTTGGTGGAAACATCGACAAGATTTATCGCGCTTCGATCTGAACATTAGCTCTCGGCGGGTGTCGTTTATTCCGGTTTACTGAACTCGTGACGCAGGCGGGCGGCCTTGTCCCGCATCGAGCAGCCAATTGCGTGGTCATTTACAAGTCCCATCGCCTGCATGAATGCAAAGACTGTGGTAGGGCCAACAAATTTCCACCCGCGCTTTTTCAGGTCTTTCGACATCGCAATCGATTCTGGCGATGTCGAGGCTGTTTGCGGCTCTGGCGGGTTCATAGGTTCATATCGCCAGACATAGGCGGCCAGCGACGTTTCTGTTTTTATCAGTTCTTGCGCGCGTCGTGCGTTGTTTATGACCGCCTCAATTTTCCCGCGGTGCCGGATGATGCCCTTGTCCTGTAGTAGACGGTTAACGTCGTCATCAGTAAACATGCCCATTTTGTCAAAGTTAAAACCGCAAAACGCCTTTCGAAAATTCTCGCGCTTGGCAAGGATTGTGCGCCAACTGAGGCCGGACTGAAAGCTTTCAAGACAAATCTTTTCAAACAGCCGTTGGTTGTCGCCAACGGGGTAACCCCATTCGTTATCGTGGTAATCGAAAAACTCGGGCGCAGCTTGGCACCAAGCACAGCGGGGATGACCATCTGGTCCATTGGTCAAATTTGTCATTCTTGTACCCCTTTTGTTCCGAGGCAGCTTGACAACTTCCGACGTTAATCGCAAGACATCATTTGTTGTTTCTGTACCAATTCAAAATGAACACACGAATGGCTGATGCCAGTCCCGTTTCGGGATCACGGGAAACATCAATTTCAGCAGCTAAGACATTAATAGGCAAGTCTTTTTCCTGCGAAATGGCGCGAAATGCCTGCCAAAATTCGTCTTCCAAAGAGACTGATGTTCTATGCCCTTTGAGCGTCAACGAGCGTTTTACGGGTCGCGTGCTCATTCATCCAACTCGTGATTATCCAGATCCCGTT
>JBPCWT010000288.1:0-2791 GCA_051009255.1 Ruegeria sp.
GTCATGACTCATGATCAACTTTTTCTGCCCGCCAAATGATCTAAGTTTCGGCAGGCCGGCACAGGCGGCGAAGGCCTTGGTGCGAATTATCGCGTTATGCCCCCAATAATTTCCTTCTTGGCCACACCAGCGAGCAAGCCCCTCGGCAAAGGCAATGCCGTAGACACCGTTCGCAAATTGCTGCATCCGGGCAAAAACAGATTGGGCACCAATCAGTTGAGGATAGCTTTGGATCAGGCCCGCGCAGGGGTCTTGGGCCAATTCGACGGTGAGACGGGCAATGGCGCGTCCTGTCATCAGGCTGTCGGCATCCAGCACCAGCATCGCATCCCAATCAGCACCCCAACGGCTGACCCAGTCGCTGATATTGCCAACCTTTCGATCAATGTTTTGGTCGCGGCGGCGATAAAACATCTCCAGCCCCGGTTCCAGAGTCGTCCGCAACGCTTCGATACTGGATTGTTCCTGGGCTGCAATTTCGTCATCGCGAGTGTCAGACAGGATGAAAATCGCAAATTGATGATGCTCGCCACGTCCCTGCAGTTCTTTTAGCATCGCTCGGGCGTTGCCAAGAACAAACCATGGGACCTCGTTGTATACTGGCATCAACAACGCAACGCGCAAGGGTCGTGGGCTGCTTTGACGCTTTGGCGACTTTTGCCGCGCCAGAGAAACCATGCCCAGCAAAACGGTACAGACCGTGAATGAAATCCAAAAGAAATTGAACGAAATAAGGGCCAGCAACACACCTTCGATCAGATTAATTCCTTCGGACCCAAACCAATCTGTCATGACCCACAGCAGCGCCATTGTCGCGGCCATGGCTGGCGAGAATGCAAGCGCGCGCCAGAAGCCGGTGGGCTTTCCCTTGCTTGCAGGAGCGCGCGTATCTTGGAAATCCTCGCGGAAATCCTGTGCTGGCATACACAACGGTGCCTCTGGCGGCATGATATGTAAATCGCGTGTCACGTGGTCCATCGGTACAGCCAGACCTCGGAAGCCGCTTGCTTGCCCAGCCGTAATTGCGCGCGCAGTTCCACATGGTCCCGGTCACCCGGCTGGAATGAAAATGCCAGCCTCAGACCGCCAGTGTCCGGATTTCGCTGCAACACCCCGTCCGAGGTTTCGACATGTGGCGATTGAACGAACACGCTCAGTGCCTCTGGGTCTTTGTGCAATTCGTTCGGCTCAAAATCGATCACGGCCAGACGCCCCTCGCCAAAGGTGTTTTCACCCATTGCAGAGTTGATAACCCGTGGCATTGCCGTGCTTTGCGGCTCTTCACCCCAGATCAGGCGATAGGACATATCGACTTGCTGCCCTGGTGCGAGTGGATCGGCAGGGCGCCAATAGGCCACTATGTTGTCGTAAATTTCCTGATCCGCCGGAATTTCGACAAGTGTCACAGTGCCCTTGCCCCAATCGCCCTTGGGTTCAATCCAAAGGCCGGGGCGTTTGTGATAACGGGCTTCAAGGTCAGCGTAATCCGAAAACGCACGTTTGCGTTGTAGCAGGCCGAAACCGCGCGGATTGTTGTCAACAAAGGACGAGATTTGCAGCCGCGTTGGATTAGCGAGCGGTCGCCAGATCACTTCGCCCGCGCCGTTGCGGATCAACAATCCGTCGCTGTCATGTACCGCAGGGCGGAAATCGTCGAACTGGCTGTGGTTGGTCTGATCGAACAGGAACATAGACGTTCCCGGCGCAAAACCAACATGATCCAGTTCGGTACGCGGGAACAGCGCCGCCTCAATGTCCATCACACAGTCATCACTTGCAGATACTTCGAACCGGTATGCGCCAGTGATACTTGGGCTGTCCATCAACGCGTGAACGGTCATTGTTCGCTGCCCTGGTTCAGGCCGTTCCAGCCAGAACCGAATGAACTCGGGAAATTCTTCACCATCCGGATCGCCGGTTTTCAGCGCTAGCCCACGTGCCGACAGGCCATAAACTTCGTTCAGACCGATCGCGCGAAAATAGCTGGCACCCTGAAACACACAGAACTCGTCCGTCTTACCGGGGCGGTGCATTTCCGTCCTCAGGCGCAGCCCCGAAAAACCAAGTGTTTCATCCACTGGAAGCGCTGGTACGTCCTTGGATTTGGTAAACATGTCCAGATCGAAGACAACCGGTTTCGCCATGCCGTTTTCTATGGCCGAAACCTGAACAGCTCGCGGAAAATACAGGCCGGGCGTAAAGAAATCGACGTTGAATGGGGTCTCTGTTTCGTACCATAGCGCCTTATCCAGCCGGAACCGGATCGAACGGTACTGTTCATACGTCAGGTCCTGCCATTCTTGCGGGACCATTGGTCTTTCTGAATATGGGCGGCTGGCCAGATCACGGGCCAACTCGATGACATCTTTGCGATCAAAGGGAGTTTCGCCGCCGGTTGCATAAACAGCTGGGGCTAGGGCAAGCGCCGTAGTCGACGCCAGAAATGCGCGACGAGAGAAATTCATTTCTTGGCTTTCCAGGGATGAGATTTAAACCAAGCGGCCAGATAGGCCACGCCGATAATCATGGCAAAACCGATCATGTTTGCCGCCAGAACGCTGGCGAAATCCCGCCCGGCCTGATCCAGCGCAACACCGATCAATCGGGCCGCTGCCATTGAAAAAACAAACACCGCCAAGGATTGCTGACCAACTTTCGAGACCAAAGTAACCACGCTTTGCCACGCGCGCGCGCCGAAACCGCGACCCGATGCAATCAACCGATGCCCGTGCTCTCCGGCGGCGACCCAACCCAGATAGGCCAAGGACAGAAAGTGTACGTAACGCAACAC
>JBPCWT010000289.1:0-5619 GCA_051009255.1 Ruegeria sp.
GCATCCTGCAGCGCCTCGGATCTGTTCCCATACGGACGCATCCGTACACCGCCAGCCGCAGGGCCCAGCTGCGTTGAATGAATGGCCACAAAACCGAACAGTCCGCTGGACACATCCTCAAACTGAACAACCCGCTCGTGATCAGGCGCGTCTATAGCGGTAATTTTCATCGTTCCCCTCCGTACCTGCGGGGATCATGCCATGTCATCACGAGATGTTTTCACCATTTTCCTCTGGATAACATCGCAAATTGAGTGATATTCTCTACATGTAGACAAGTTTTTAGGTATTTCACTGTGGACCTGATAGATCGCAAGATAGTTCGTGCTGTCCAAGTTGACGGTCGGATGACAATAACCGAACTGGCGGACAGGGTGGGCCTTTCGGCGACGCCATGCGGGCGCCGATTGGAAAGACTTCAAAAAGAAGGCGTCATCTCAGGGTACACGGCAAAGATAGACGCGGCAAAGCTGGGATTCGGTGTTTCAATCTTTGTTTCGGTGGAACTTGAAAAACAGGACCGCGCAGCCATCGACTCGTTCGAACGCGCCATTCGGCGTTGTGACGAGGTTATGGAATGCTACCTGATGACCGGCTCACGCGACATTCTTTTGCGCGTGGTTGCGCGGGATCTTTCGGCCTTTGATGCGTTTCTTGAAAACCGTTTGATGCAGATACCGGGTATCCGAAACCTTCGTTCCAACTTCGCTTTGCGCACAATGGTTAAACGCGAAACCTTGCCCATGAGCGACTGAAAATTCTCTGCTGGACGTCTGTCTCGAGCCAACCTAGGTTTCGCGAGAATTGAAGGAGGGCAGCATGGCGGTAGGCAAAAACATCCGAACATATTTCGAAGGCACATGGCACGATGGGGATGCGCCGATCATGCGGGCGGCAGATCATGGTGCATGGCTGGGCTCCAGCGTGTTTGACGGCGCACGTTTCTTTGACGGGTTGTCGCCGGATATTGAGGCGCATTGCGCGCGCGTAAATCGTTCGGCAGGCGCTTTAATGCTTACGCCAACAGTTTCCACCGCAGACATGGTCGAGATCGTTCAGGAAGGTTTGTCAGACTATGGACCGGACAAGGCCATTTACATCCGGCCCATGTATTGGGGCATCGACAGCGATCCAACTGCAATCGTACCGCAATCGGACAGCACCGGCTTCGCCGTCTGTTTTGAAGAAATTCCAATGGCCCCGGAAACGGCATCAGCAACATTGACAAAAACCCGATTTCGTCGCCCGGTGCTGGAGTCCTCTGTCGTGAATGCCAAGGCAGGGTGTTTGTATCCCAACAACGCGCGAATGCTGCGCGAAGTTCGTTCCAAAGGGTTCTCGAACGCGCTGGTGGCAGACGCTATGGGAAATGTCGCCGAGACCGCAACAGCAAACATTTTCATGGTTAAGGATGGAGAGGTGTTTACGCCCGTCGCCAATGGTACTTTTCTGGCTGGAATCACCCGCGCACGCCACATGAAGCATTTCCGCCAAGACGGTATCAAAGTGCATGAAGCGGTTCTGAGCTTTGACGATTTCCACGAAGCGGATGAGGTTTTCATGTCTGGAAACATGAACAAGGTGACACCGGTCACAGTCTTGGACGACACCCAATTTCAGATTGGGCCGATGGCTCGTCGTGCGCGTGAAATGTACTGGGACTGGGCCGCTTCCGAGCGCTGACCGACACTGGATTTCGGTTGAGTTGCCACAACCCATCTGGTGGGGCATGATCCCGGAAACGGAAAGGATACCCATGCGCAAGTTCCTTGTTGTACTTGATGATAGCCGCGAATGCCTGAACGCAATGCGTTTCGCAGCCATGCGCGCGTCGCATACGGGCGGAGGTGTCACCGTGCTATCTGTCATCCCTCCGGACGAGTTCAATCACTGGATCGGTGTCGCTGAAGTCATGCGCGAAGAAGCCCGCGAACGCATTCATGCGCATTTCGAAGTTTTTGCAAAATGGATGCGTGACAAACAAAGCGTCGAGCCGGAACTGGCAATCCGCGAAGGCGAACCTGTGCCAGAGATTATCGAATACGTGAATTCCGATCCTGAAATCGGGGTTCTGGTGCTGGGGGCAGGAACCGACAAAAAGGGCCCAGGCCCGTTGGTTACACAGTTAACACGTAACTCGGGCAGTCTGCCAATTCCCATCACGATCGTTCCGGGCGACTTAAGCAAAGAAAAATTGGAAGAGATAACCTGAGGTCCGCACATGGTCGCACCTATCCAGTTCTGGTTCGATTTCGCCTCGACTTATTCTTATCTAAGCGCGATGCGGATCGAAAAGGCTGCCTCGGCCAAGGGGGTAGCCGTCGAATGGAACCCATTTCTGTTGGGTCCGATTTTTGCCGATCAGGGATGGAACAATTCGCCTTTCAACCTGTACCCGGCCAAAGGCACCTATATGTGGCGCGATATGGAAAGGCTGTGCGCGGCACGCGGGCTGCCGTTACAGCGCCCTGATCCGTTCCCTCAGAACAGCCTCAAGGCGGCACGTCTGGCGCTTGCCGCTGATGGACCGGAACGGGCGGAACTTGTCCGCGCAATCTATAATGCAGAGTTTGGCAATGGCATGGATATTTCAGACGCGTCGGTTCTGGACAGGTGCCTCAGCTCCGCAAGTTTGCCGCCTGACATAATGGATCGTACGCAAAGCCCCGACATCAAGAATGCTTTGTTTGGCCAGGTAGACCGGGCAAAGGCTTTGGGCATATTTGGTGCGCCCAGTTTCATTGTGGGCGATGAACTGTACTGGGGCGATGACCGGCTTGATGAAGCACTGTCATATGCCGCCACATTTTAGAATCGTTCCAAATATTGACATCCGCACGGCCTGACCGCATATCAGGATTAACTGAAACGGAGCGCTGACATGTTCATCCAGACCGAATCTACCCCGAATCCGGCAACGTTGAAATTCCTGCCCGGTCAGACGGTTCTGGAAGTTGGCACCGCCGATTTCCCATCGCAGGAAGCTGCCGAGAAATCCCCGCTGGCCAAACGGATCTTCACCGTCGACGGTGTGACCGGAGTGTTTTTCGGTAATGACTTCGTAACCGTTACCAAAGCGGAAAACATCCAGTGGGACCACATTAAACCTGCGGTTCTGGGCGCAGTTATGGAACATTATCAATCCGGTCTGCCGGTCATGGGTGAAGACGCACAAGCTGCATCCGGCCATGCAGAGCATTCCGGGGAAGACGGCGAAATCGTTAACCAGATCAAGGAATTGCTGGACAGTCGTGTGCGCCCGGCAGTGGCACAGGACGGTGGCGACATCACGTTTCACGGGTTTGATCGCGGTATCGTTTACCTTCACATGCAAGGCGCGTGCGCCGGCTGCCCATCCTCGACGCTGACCCTGAAAATGGGGATCGAAAACCTTTTGCGCCATTACATCCCCGAAGTTACCGAGGTACGGCCAGTTGCCGTCTGATCCGACAATTCTGGCGTTTGACACATCGGCCGCGCACTGCGCGGCCGCTTTGTTAAGTAATGGCCGGATTGTTTTATCCCAGTCCGAGCCCATGTCGCGCGGTCAGGCCGAACGGTTGATGCCCTTGCTGGAGGGAGTTCTGGAAGAGGCAGAATGCAACTGGCACGACTTGGACGCGATCGGTGTAGGGACCGGACCGGGAAACTTTACGGGGATTCGCGTTTCGGTATCCGCAGCGCGCGGGCTTGCATTGGGACTGTCGGTTCCGGCTGTCGGCGTTTCGGGATTCGAAGCGTCGGCATTGTTAGCCCCAGACAACACAATCCCCGCAATTGCCGCGCCACGCGACCAAGTATATGTCATGCGTGACGCCACGTCTCCGGCCTTGATTTCCCAAGATCAGGCAGAATCAATCGGACCGCTTTTTTTCTGCGAACAGCCCCAATTCCAAGTCGAGGCCATCGCGCGTATCGCGTCTGAACGCTGGTCAGATTCAAATGTACCGCCTGCACCACTTTATGTTCGGCCGGCCGACGCGGCACTATCCCGCGACATGCCACCGGTCCTTCTGGACCCATGACCCCCGAGGAAATGGCCACGCTGCATGCTGCGGCGTTTCACCAGTCACGACCCTGGATCGCTGTTGAGTTCAAAAACATCCTCGCCAACCCGTTCTCTTATATTGTTGGCAACAAAGAATGTTTTGCGGTTTACCAAGTTGTTTCCGATGAGGCAGAATTGCTGACCATTGCCACCCATCCGGACCTGCAGGGCCGGGGCTTGGGCAAGAACCTGATGACAGTCTGGCAAACACAGGCACACCGCTTGGGGGCCACCCGCGCCTTTCTTGAAGTTGCATCAGATAACCGCGCAGCCATTGCACTATACGACTGTTGCGGTTATGCGCCTTGCGGTCTGCGCCGTGGTTATTACCGGCGTAAAAGTGGGGGGAATATGGATGCTATCGTGATGGAACGCAGCTTGCCTTAGCGGCAGGTATGCGATTTCTCGGACCAGATGGTCAAAAAAGCGGTTGACCGCCGCTGCTGCAAACGGCCTTAATTGCCAGCATCACAGCAGTTCTGCTCGTACTGAGCGGGGCAACGGTTCTTGCCTCGCCCCAAATTGATAAAAAACCAACGGGAGTAAAAAATGACCCTGATAAAATCCTTTATGGGCGCAGCCGCCGTAGTTGCGCTTTCCGCAGGCGCAGTTTTCGCCGAAGCGGCCCTTATCTTTGACCTGGGCGGCAAGTTCGATAAGTCGTTCAACGAAGCCGCGCATAATGGCGCCACACGTTGGGCTAATGAAACCGGAGGCAGCTATCGCGAGATAGAACTGCAATCAGAAGCGCAACGTGAACAGGCGCTGCGCCGGTTCGCCGAATCTGGTGCCAACCCGATCATCACAATGGGCTTTGCCATGGCAAACCCGCTGAGCACTGTTGCCGCCGATTACCCCGACACAAAATTTGTCGCGGTCGATGTCAGCTGGCTGGATGTGCCGAACATCCGTCAGATCGCATTTGCCGAGCACGAAGGTTCGTATCTTGTCGGCATGATGGCTGCGATGGCATCGAAATCCGGCACCATCGGATTTGTTGGCGGCATGGACATTCCGCTGATCCGCCACTTTGGCTGCGGTTATGCTCAGGGTGCCAAGTCGGTTAACCCGGACATCAACATCGTCGCCAACATGACCGGAACCACGCCTGCAGCCTGGAACGACCCGGTTAAAGGTTCGGAGCTGACCAAGGCGCAGATTAGCCAGGGCGCCGACGTTGTCTTTGCGGCAGCCGGCGGTACCGGCGTTGGTGTTCTGCAAACAGCGGCCGACGAAGGCATCTTGTCGATCGGCGTTGACAGCAACCAAAACCACCTGCACCCGGGCAAGGTTCTGACATCGATGCTCAAGCGCGTGGACGTGGCTGTTTATGATGCCCTGAAAGCCGGTGAAAACATCGAAACCGGTGTGTTCAACATGGGTCTGGCGGAAGACGGCGTTGGTGTCGCGATCGACGACAACAACCGCGATTTGGTGCCTGCCCAAATGGCTGACGCTGTTGAGGAAGCGCGTCGCGGCATAATCGACGGCAACGTCACAGTTGTAAGCTACTACGAGAACGACAGCTGCCCAGCACTGCAGTTCTGAATTCCTGCGGGACGGGGCTGGCC
>JBPCWT010000290.1:0-4510 GCA_051009255.1 Ruegeria sp.
CCCACCGCGGACTTTACGCAAGGCCCGGCAATGAGCGACGAAGATCTTTTGATCGCGTTGCGTGCAGGGTGGCTGGCCGTTGACGCGGACGCGGATTTGCTGGTTGTCGGTGAGATGGGGATCGGCAATACGACGCCAGCCGCTGCAATTGCCTGTGCCTTGTTTGGAGGGAACGCGTCAGATTGGACTGGTCGTGGAACCGGTGTCGACGATGCTGGTTTGGCCAATAAGACCCGCGTCGTTGCTGAAGGGGTGGCACTGCACGGCGGCGCAGGTGACGGCCTTGAAATCCTGCGCTGCCTTGGCGGGCGCGAGATTGCAGCGATGGCCGGCGCGATTGCTGCGGCCAGAATGTTGCGTATTCCTGTTATTCTGGACGGTTTCATTTGCTCTGCAGCAGCAGCGTGCCTCGCACATTCAGCGGACGGTGCATTGGATCACACTATCGCAGGCCATCAAAGCGCCGAGGGCGCACATGGCGCGGTTCTGGCAAAGTTGAACAAGGAACCATTGCTAAGCCTTGGCCTACGACTGGGTGAAGGTTCCGGCGCCACGTTGGCAATCAACATCCTGAAAAGCGCGGTCGCATGTCATTCCGGAATGGCTACCTTTGCCGAAGCCGGAGTTTCTGATGCGTAATCAAATGGCCTGACTGCGAAAAAGCGCAGGTCAGGCCGATTTCTTGGCGTGTTCCTCTGCCAGCTCCAGCAGTGCTGTTTCCAGATCTTTTTCAAGTTCTTGCGCACGTTCGATGTACTTTTTGTTTTCGGCGGTTGGCATGCCCGGAATCCAAAGTTCCGCAAGGTCGCGCACCGTATTTCGATCGTGGTGGTAAAAGGTTTGTTCCGCCTGAGCAGCTTCGTACTCGCTTAGACCGATGTTTTCCAAAACGTATCGACCAGCGCGCAGCGATCCGTCGAACATTTCACGTACAATGTCATTGGCCCCTGCCTGATACAGCTCGTAAACATGATTGCGATCACGCGCACGGGCAACAATGTGCAAATCTGGCCGCTGTCGACGTGCATAACTGACCAGCCGGGTGACTTGTTTGTAATCATCCATTGCGGCCACAAGAACCACAGCTTTCTCAAGTCCGGCGGCGCGTAACAGTTCAGGACGTGTAGGATCGCCCAGAAACCCTTTGACCCCAAAGCGGCGCATCAGTTGGATCGTTTCAATGTTGTGATCCAAAACAATTGTTTTGAACCCGCTGGCCTGAACCAAGCGATTTACAATCTGCCCAAAGCGGCCAATGCCAGCAATTATTACCGGGCCTTTTGCATCGATTTGATCAGGCTCTATGGTTGGTCGCGCTTCGCTCATGCGTCGGGACAATGCCTCATAAATAATGAATAGAAGCGGCGTGATAAGCATCGTCAGTGCGATTATCATCAACAGTTTTTGAGAAAGGGCAGGCGGGATTACGTTCTGCTGAATAGAAAATGCCAACAGGACAAAACCAAACTCTCCCGCCTGCGCAAGACCCAGCGTAAACAGCCAATGATCGCGGCCTTTAAGTTTAAATGCGCGACCAACAACATACAGTATTACGCCTTTGACCAGAATAAGCAGTAGGGCCAGCCCGATCAGGTCCAACGGGTCGCGGAAAAAATACCCGACGTCGATACCGGCGCCGACAGTGATAAAGAACAGACCAAGGAAAAGACCCTTGAAGGGTTCAAGATCGCTTTCCATTTCATGCCGAAACTCAGAGCTTGCTAAAACGACACCAGCCAGGAACGCACCCAAAGCAGGCGACAGGCCGACCAATGTCATCAGGAATGAAATACCTACAACAATCATCAGGGCCAGCGCCGTGTACATTTCGCGCAGACGGGTGGCGTGAATGAATCGGAACAGGGGTCGCGTCAGATAGATGCCAGCCAATATGACGAAGGCGACTGCCGCGATGGTGACCAAGGTCACGGCCCACCCGGGCAGCCCGTCGACAAGGGAAAGTGAGTGATGCGCCCCATCTTTCAACGCGTCTCCGGCTCGTTCAATAGACCCGTCATTCTGGAGCTGCGGTGACGGCGGCATCGCCAGCAACGGCAGTAACGCAAGCATCGGAATCACAGCAATGTCTTGTGTGAGCAGAACCGAAAACGTGGCCCTGCCACCATTTGTCTGCATCAGCCCTTTTTCTGAAAGTGTTTGCAGAACAATTGCCGTAGACGAAAGCGACAAGGTAAGGCCTACCGCCAATGCAACTGACCAGGGATGGTTCGCATAAATGGCGACCGCAGCGATTACCATGGTCGAGACGATCACCTGCAGGCCACCCAGACCCAACAGCTTGTCCCGCATATCCCACAAGGCGCGCGGCTCTAGCTCCAGACCGATTAGGAACAGCATCATGACAACGCCAAACTCGGCGACATGCTGCAAACTTTCTGTTTCAGCGCCCACCAAACCCAGAACGGGGCCAATTACAATGCCTGCAGCCAAGTATCCTAGGACTGACCCCAATCCCAGTCGCGCCGACAGTGGAACTGCAATGACTGCAGCCGCCAGATAAATCGATGCCTGGTACAGGAAGTTTTCCATCTCTGTCCTTTCGCTGGCCTTAGGTTGGCAACGGCGCGTCGCGTTTTAGCTGGTCCATAACAATCTGGCTTTGCACCCGTGCAACAGCAGGATGCGGCAGGATCACTTCGTGAAGCAAGCGGTTCAGTGCCGGAAGATCGTCACAATAGACGTGCAACAGATAATCCGCCTCGCCGGTCATGGTCCACGCGCTGGTAATCTCTGGCCGTGCATTGACCATCCGCGCAAAACTCGATGATTGCTCGGGTCCGTGCGTGCCTAGATGAACCTGGATAAATCCTTGTACATGCAACCCCAGTTTCAATGGGTCCAACCGGGCGGCATAGCCGTTTATATATCCTTCGGCTTCCAACCGCTGCCTGCGTCGACCGGCTTGGCTGGGCGAAAGATTCAACATCTCGCCCAACTGGTGCGCTGTTAAATGGGCATTCTTTTGCAACGCCGAGAGCAGACGAGTGTCCGTCGCGTCGAGCGTGTGCGGAGATTCCCCATGTTCTGCGTATTTTGTGCGCATATTTCGCATGTGGAGTTAGTTTACAGGAAAACAATGCGCAGAAACAGCGCAAGTTAAGGCGTATTTTTGAATCAGCAAAGAAATTCCTGTTTTATTGGAGACGCGCAATGGGTCCCTTCCCACACAATGCACCCAAATCTGTGATCAGCGACGAAAACCCGGCCGGAACTGACGGCTTTGAATTTGTGGAATTCGCACACCCGGAACCACAAGAGTTGCGGGACCTGTTTTCGAAAATGGGCTTCGAACTGGTCGCCCGCCACAAAGAGAAACCGGGGATAGAACTGTGGCAGCAAGGCGATGTTACATACATCCTGAATGCACAAGCAGACAGTTTCGCGTCGAAATTTGTGGAAGAGCATGGTCCCTGCGCCCCCGCTATGGGATGGCGTGTTGTCGACGCACAAAAGGCCTATGATCATGCCGTGTCCATGGGCGCCGAACCTTATGATGCCGCTGACAAGACCCTGAATGTACCTGCCATAAAAGGCATAGGTGGGTCCCTGATTTACTTCGTCGATCAGTATTACGACACGTCGCCCTATAATCAGGAGTTCGATTGGCTGAAGCAATCCAAGCCACGTGGCGATGGGTTTTACTACCTCGATCACCTGACCCACAATGTCTACAAGGGGAATATGGACAAGTGGTTCAAGTTCTATGGCGACTTGTTCAATTTTATGGAAATCCGCTTCTTTGATATTCAGGGCAAATTCACAGGGCTATTTAGCCGTGCACTAACCTCGCCTTGCGGTCGGATACGTATCCCGATCAACGAAGATCGAGGCGAAACAGGCCAGATCGTTTCATATCTGAAAAAGTACAAGGGCGAAGGAATTCAACACATCGCAGTTGGGTCGGACGACATTTACGAATCTACCGATGCGATTGCCGAAAAAGGGTTGCAGTTCATGCCAGGCCCAAACGAGGCATACTATGACCTGTCCTACGATCGCGTTACCGGGCACGACGAACCCAAGGATCGGATGATGCAGCATGGCATCCTGATCGACGGCGAAGGCGTCGTTGATGGTGGTGAAACAAAGATTCTGCTTCAGATCTTTTCTAAGACCGTAATAGGGCCGATTTTTTTCGAATTCATTCAGCGCAAGGGCGACGATGGATTTGGCGAGGGAAATTTCAAAGCGCTGTTTGAATCCATCGAGCGTGAGCAGATTGAATCCGGTGAAATATCAGCAGCCTGAGAATTAAGAACGGGGAGGCCGAACTGAAACTTTCAGTTTGGAATGCAAAACGCCGCGCAGATTTGCGTGGCGTTTTGTCGTTGTCAAAATACCGGTCTGATCCAATTGCATTCCGGCGGCTTAGCTTTTAGGCATTTTCAGAGTAACGTTCCTGCCCTTTTTCTGATAGCGCAGCTCGCTGTCACCAATCGCGATGACCTTGCCGCCATCAATTCTGTCGCCGACCTTTAGTTTTCTGTAG
>JBPCWT010000291.1:0-3251 GCA_051009255.1 Ruegeria sp.
GATCTGGTCGCCGCGGGCCATCGTATTGTCCATGGCGGCGCGGATCTGACGCAGCCGACCCGGCTGACACCCGACGTCATGCATCAGATTCAGACCTGCGTTCCGCTGGCACCGCTGCACAATCCGCATAACATCGGCGCGGTTCGTGTTCTGGCAGATCGCCTGCCCGGGCTGCCACAATTTGGATCGTTCGATACAGCATTTCACGCAAACAACCCCAAGGTTGCCACCGAATTCGCCCTGCCTGCGGACATTCGGGCAATGGGCCTGCGCCGCTATGGGTTTCACGGGCTCAGCTATGCGTCGATGGTGGAACAGTTCGGGGATGGGTTACCACGGCGTTTGCTTGCCCTGCACCTTGGAAACGGCGCAAGTCTCTGCGCCATCCTGCACGGTCAAAGCGTCGCAACGTCAATGAGTTACTCGCCGCTTGACGGATTGACGATGGGGACACGCTGTGGCGCGATTGACGGAATGGTTGTTCTGCGTATGGCGTCCAAGTTCGGTACAGAAGAAACCGACAGTTTGCTGAACAATGACAGTGGGTTGCTGGGCTTGGCCGGAACAAACGACATGGCGGAATTGCTGGCTCGCGAAGATGATGATGCCAGTTTTGCCATCGAACATTTCTGCTATTGGGCGGCACGGCATGCCGGCAGCGCCGTTGTCGCAATGGGCGGCTTGGACGCCGTGGCCTTTACCGGCGGTATCGGTGAAAACGCGCCCGCGATCCGGGATCGCATCATGCATCACCTGTCATTTCTGGGCCCGGTTCCGGTGCATGTGGTGAAAGCGGACGAGGAAAGTCAGATCGCGCGTGACACGCTGCGTCTGCTCGAATTACAAGAGCCTGTCAGCGGTAACAGTTTTATCCACTGACGGACGGCTAAATGCCGAAAGGGAGGAAATACAGTGACGCATCAACCGAAGATTGACCTTTCACCAAAGGTCTCTGACGAGGTCCGGCGCACCACTTGCTACATGTGTGCCTGTCGATGCGGCATCAACGTTCACATGAAAGACGGCAAGGTTGCCTATATCGAAGGCAACCGGGATCACCCGGTCAACAAGGGTGTCCTGTGCGCAAAGGGATCGGCGGGAATCATGCAGGTCAACGCGCCGTCCCGGCTGCGTGCGCCGCTGAAACGGGTTGGTCCCCGTGGCTCTGGAGAGTTCCGCGAAATCTCTTGGGACGAAGCGCTGAGCACTGCCGTTGGTTGGCTGCATGAACTTCATGAAACAGCACCGCAAAAGCTGGCATTTTTCACTGGTCGGGATCAGTCGCAAAGCTTTACCTCGTTCTGGGCACAGAACTTTGGAACGCCGAACTATGCGGCGCATGGCGGGTTCTGCTCGGTCAACATGGCGGCGGCCGGGATCTATACGATGGGTGGGGCGTTCTGGGAGTTTGGTCAGCCCGACTGGGATCACACCAAATTGTTCATGCTGTTTGGCGTCGCCGAAGACCACGACAGCAACCCGATAAAGATGGGCATCGGCAAAATCAAAAAACGCGGCGCGCGTGTGATTGGGGTGAACCCGATCCGATCGGGTTACAACGCGGTGGCGGATGACTGGGTCGGTATAACGCCGGGAACCGATGGGTTGTTCATCCTGTCCCTGATCCACGTACTGATGAAGGCAGGCAAGATCGATCTCGATTATCTTAGCCGCTACACAAATGCCCCGGTGCTGGTGAATGCTGCCGAAGGTCCGGACAAAGGTCTGTTCCTGCGCGACGCTGATGGCAAACCGCTGGTGATCGACCGAGCGACAGGTGAGCCAACCGCCTTTGATAAGCCCGGCGTTCGTCCCGATTTGTCGGCAACATACGACAAGGACGGCGTTACGCATCGTCCGGTGTTTCACATGATGGCCGAGCGATACCTGGACGACGAGCACGCACCGGAGGCCGTGGCCGAGCGTTGCGGCATTTCCGCAAAGCGCATTCGCGCCATCGCAGCCGAGATCGCGCGCGTGGCCTTTGACGAAGCGATCGAACTGGATCAGAAGTGGACAGATTTCCGCGGCGAGACTCATGACAGGATGATCGGGCGCCCGGTCAGCTTTCACGCCATGCGCGGTATTTCGGCGCACGCTAACGGGTTTCAGACCTGCCGCGCGCTGCACACGCTGCAAATACTGCTGGGCACGGTTGAGGTGCCGGGCGGTTTCCGTTTCAAACCCCCCTATCCAAAACCGGTCGAGGTTCATCCAACACCGCATGGGCAGGGACGCCCTGGACGCCCCCTGGACGGGCCTCATCTGGGCTTTCCTCGCGGACCAGAGGATTTGTTGCTGGATGATGACGGCGGCGCCAAGCGGATCGACAAGGCATTCACCTGGGACAACCCGATGTCGGCTCACGGGTTGATGCATATGGTGATTTCGAATGCAGCAGCCGGAGATCCCTACCAGATCGACACGCTGTTCATGTACATGGCCAACATGTCTTGGAATTCGTCCATGAACACCAACGAAGTCATGGAGATGCTGACCGCCCGCAATGACGATGGTGGATACAAGATACCGCGCATCATCTATTCGGATGCCTATTCTTCAGAGATGGTGGCGTATGCCGATCTGATCCTGCCTGACACCACCTATCTGGAAAGACACGATTGTATCTCGCTGTTGGATCGCCCGATTTGCGAGGCTGATGCCGCTGCGGATGCCATTCGCTGGCCTGTGATTGAGCCCGACCGCGATGTGCGCGGGTTCCAGTCGGTGCTGATCGATCTGGCCAACCGCATGAAGCTGCCGGGCTTTACCAACGAGGATGGCAGCCCCAAGTGGAAAGATTACGCCGATTACATCGTCAACCATCAGCGCAAGCCGGGCATTGGCCCACTGGCCGGATTCCGGGGCGAAGACGGTGACAAGGTAGGCCGGGGCGAGGTCAACCCCGAGCAGTTGGATCGGTATATCGAGAACGGCGGTTTCTACGTGGCGCATATCCCCGAGGGGGGCGAGTATTACAAGCCATGGAACGCGGTTTATCAGGATTGGGCCGTGGGAATGGGGCTGTATGACAGTCCGCAACCCTATCTGTTTCAGCTTTACTCGGAACCGATGCGCAAATTCCAACTGGCTGCTGAGGGCCATGGCGAACGCCAACCCCCGGAACATCTGCGCCAGCGCGTCAAGGATGTGATGGACCCTTTACCGATTTGGTATGAAACCGACCAAGCCGGCAACGAAGGCTTTACAATCAACGCGCTGACGCAGCGCCCGATGGCGATGTATCATTC
>JBPCWT010000292.1:0-7828 GCA_051009255.1 Ruegeria sp.
GTTCCGGGCTATGCTCGGTATCAGCGGTGTCCATCTTGTTCTCCAGTTTCAACCAAGGTGGTGAAGGGCGCCGATTCGAGCAAGGCGTAAGATCGCGCCTGTCCCCGGCGACTGATGGGCGGTCACATCTTTCTTGGGTCGTTGGCCCTCATTGTTGGGAATTGGGTACGATCTTGAGGTAAGCTGCAATCGCGGCTCTATCACTATCAGAGAGTTTGCTTGTGTTCTCAACCACGTCGGCCATTTCTCCGCCCGCGGTATCATATTCCGGGGTGAACCCGGATTTCAGGTATTCGGCAATATCGGCCTGTGACCATTTCAGTCCAGCAGGTGAAATATCCGGTATACGGCCGCGACCATTGGGGTTCGGCGCGCCCTGCAGCCAGCTTTCATAGTTCAAGCCGCCAAATTTGTTGCGTTCAGTGTGACACTCACCGCAATGGCCCAAAGCTTCTACCAAATAGCGACCACGTTCCTGTTGTTCTGTCAGGTCGCCATCAACGATCCAACCATCATGGGCAAACAGTCGTTTCCAACCGCCCAGCGTGCGGCGAATGTTGAATGGAAATCCGGTTTCGTGTTGGCGATTGGGGGTGTCGACCGCCGGAAGCGTCAAAAGGTATGCGTGAAGCGAAACAGCATCCTCTGCCGACATGTTTGCATAAGACGTATAGGGAAACGCGGGATAATAGTGCTGGCCGCTTGGGCTTGTGCCCTTCAACAACGCATTGGCAATGTCCAAGGCAGACCAGTTTCCGATCCCTTGTACAGCATCACTGGAAATGTTGGGCGCGTAAAACGTGCCAAAATCCGTTGAAAACGCGCGACCACCACCCAGCTTTAACTTGTCTTCGCCTGACGTCCCCGGTGCCGAGTGACACGATGCGCAGCCGCCAGCGTAGAATACAACTTCTCCACGCTTCACGTCTGGTTCAAGTGACGTGATTACATCCTTGGGCAAGGTTTCGGGTTCCGTCAGGAACCAGCCGGCTCCGAAAAGAACGGCCCCGACCAGCAGGGCCGCGCCTAGTAATCTTTTGATCAACAATCTTACTCTTCAGGTTGACGATAAGCCTTGTGGCAACTGTTGCAGGCACCCCCGACTTCACCCATTGCGGCCTGAAGTGATGCAAGATCCGTACCTGCCGCTGTTTGCATGGTGTCAGCAGCAACCGACAGCGCATTGATTTTTTCCATCACGCCAGGAAAATCCTGCCAGATTTCGGGCAGGGCGCGGGTATGGGACATCGTAGAACTATCGGTTCCCTGAGGCCACATAGCTGATTGATCAAGTTGAACCAGCAGAACCAAATTATTGGCGGCCTTGGATGCCGCTTCGGCGTCATAGTCGACTTGCCCTTTTGCCATCGCGCCAAGTTGCGCGAGGTTCAGAGCGAAAAGATTCATAATTCCGTGCCGCGCTTTGACCGCTGGGTGACTTGCCTCGTCGGCTACGGCTACGCCTAAACCCAATGTCGCAATCAAACCAATGGCTGCAATAAAACTGCTTTTTCGCATTTCGAGTCTCCCGGACTGTTCAATTCACTTCATAAATAGAATGTATTTTTTTGTCTGTAACTGTGAGATATTTTTACTTAATTGTTAAAATATGAACAGCAAAAATTGGGATAATATTCGATACGTGTTGGCGGTCGCCGAAAAAGGGTCGCTGAACGCCGCGGCAAAGGACTTGGGCGTAACGCATGTGACAGTCATGCGTCGCGTCGCGGCCTTCGAAGAAAGTTACGGTCTGAAAATCTTTAACAAGACTGCCGGGGGGTACAGTGTTGCCCCGGAAGCCGAGCCTATTTTAAGCGTCGCCCGAAGTGTCGAGGATGCGGTTTATTCGGTCGAACGAACAATTCACGGCGCACAGGACGATGTCGCTGGAAATATTCGGATCACTTCTACGGACACCATTTGCCAAAGACTGCTTCCGGCCGCCCTGAGACGTGTATCCCGAACCTATCCAAAACTTAACGTGACCTTGCTCAGCACCAATTCGCATCATGACTTGTCACGACTTGCCGCGGACATAGCGATCAGACCAACTATGGCACTGGAAAACGGGCTATCAGGGGTTGTCGCGGGTAATCTTCACTTTCGGCTGTATAGCGCCGAGCCCGAGCCAGATGGGTGGATTGGTATGAAAGGCGGATTAATGCGGTCCAAACCGGCGGAATGGATCGCAAGGCATGTTCCAAAGGAACACATTGTTCACGAGGCCGACAGTTTCCTGGTTCTACAGGAAATGGTTGCCAACGGGATCGGGGTCGCCTTTTTACCCAGTTTCCTCGGCGACAATGATCAAAGATTGCACCAAGTCACATCCGGGCCAGAAGACCTGTTTGTTCCGCTGTGTATCGCCACTCAGGAAGAATTGTCTGAAAACGTCCGCTACCGCGCCATACGTGAAATACTTGTTGATGAATTGGGTGCGAACCTCAAGATCAAGGCTGAGTAGGAAAGTGACGTAAACTACTTTGAAATTGGACTTCTGAAAGAAATTTAGGGTTCGACCAAACCCACCCAATTTTGGAAAAGGGTTGGGTGAGGTCCGGTTTTTGAACCTATCCTTCTACAAGATACTTCTCTGACAATGGCAAGCTGGCCGCACCCAGCGATCGCGCATCTGGCCCGGCTGACCCGGCCGCGATCCTGGGGCGTTCAAGGCCTGTTAAATTTAATTCTGAAAGCTGCAACTCGACCTCGGAAATAAGACGCTCTTTCACTTTTGCTGGCATCCAGCCGTCAATTTTGACGCATTCAAAATCGATGACACTGCAAGACGAAACAATTGCATGCGCAAGCCCCTGTGCCGCGCTTTTCAACCATTCCGCCAACAACTCTTCCGGTAAATTCCAGTTCGCTGCCGTTTCCCACATCAAATTGGAATCGCTGCCGATTGAAGTTATGGAACGTTCAAGAACATAGAGGCTGGCCACATCAATCAGCGGTTTAACTTGTCCAGCTTGCACGGGTACCGGCAAAGGTCCAAGCGCCCCGGCATTTCCGCGCCCTGAGAAGATGGCGCCATTCAGAACCACGCCGCCACCAACAAAGTATCCTACATAAAAATACAGGAAGTCTCTGGGGCCATCCGAGGGTCCAAACACCAGTTCTGCTCCGCACGCGGCGGTCGCATCGTTCTGCAGGAAAACCGGGTAATCGACCGCAGATGACAGTGCTGCCTGTAAATCGGCCGTGCGCCATGCATCCATTTTTTTCTGTGGAACCTGCAGAGTCTGAGCCCAATCCCAAAGATAAAAGGGAATTGCGATTCCAAGGCCGGATACTCGTTGCCTTGCAGTTTGGGTCATGCCGGAAATCATGCGTCCCAAAGCCGAAATCGCAAAATCCAAAGTTGCATCGGGCGTCGGATAGTCATGCGTTTCCCGGGCACGTTCCCGAACGACACCAAGGAAATCTGTAAGGACCAGCTCTGAACTTCTTCGACCGACCTTCAGACCAAAAAAGAAGGCGCCGTCGGGATTAAGGCGCATAGGGACAGAAGGTTGCCCAACCTTGCCCCGCACAGGTTCGCCCCGCAACAACAGACCGTCGCCTTCGAGCTGTCGCATAATAACGGAAACCGTTTGTGCCGAAAGCCCGGTCATGCGCGCAATTTCGGATTTGGCAAGCGCTTGATGTCTTCGGACAAGAGACAGTACGAGCCTCTCATTATGTGCACGCATGCCGCTTTGATTGGTGCCGCGCACTTCTGAGATCTTATCAGACGGATTGTTTTCCTGCGGCTCATCAACAGACAAAATAGGGCCTCCCTGACGTCTAGAATGTGGAAACCAATATGACCTGTCAATAATAATTAAGAGTGATTTATTTATTGACAGTGAAACCGAATCTTGTGATGGTTTTGGCTGTGGGATCGGGTTGATATCCACCCGATCGCTCATATGCCCACATGGGCATGGGAGAAATTGGGAGGATTTACCTTGAAACTTTCAAATTTTGTCGGTGCTTCCGTACTGGCACTTACAGCTATGACTGGTGCTGCACTAGCCGACGGCCACGGAACAACCGTATGCCTGATCACCAAGACGGATACCAACCCGTTCTTCGTTAAAATGAAGGAAGGTGCGACGGCTAAGGCCGAAGAGCTTGGGATGACTCTCAAAGCTTTTGCAGGAAAGGTCGATGGCGATCACGAAACCCAGGTTCAGGCGATTGAAACCTGTATTCTTGATGGCGCCAAAGGAATTCTTTTGACGGCTTCCGATACGTCGTCGATTGTTCCCGCCGTCAAACAGGCGCGCGACGCTGGTTTGCTTGTTATCGCTTTGGATACACCGCTGGAACCCATCGATTCGGCTGACGCAACATTTGCAACGGACAACTTCCTTGCTGGGTTGCTGATCGGTCAGTGGGCCAAGGCGTCCATGGGTGATGCCGCCAAAGACGCCAAGATCGCGACGCTGGACCTTGCCGTAAGCCAGCCGACAGTTGATGTCCTGCGCAATCAGGGTTTCCTTGAGGGCTTTGGTGTTGACCTTGCTGATCCGAACGTCATCGGTGACGAAGACGATCCACGGCTGGTTGGCAGTGACGTGACAGCCGGCAATGAAGAAGGTGGTCGCCGCGCCATGGAAAACCTTTTGGCCAAGGATCCGATGATCAACGTTGTGCACACGATCAACGAACCGGCGGCTGCAGGTGCCTATGAGGCGCTGAAAGCAATTGGTCGGGAAAACGACGTCCTGATCGTTTCTGTTGATGGCGGCTGCCCCGGTGTTCAGAACGTTGCGGACGGCGTTATTGGCGCAACTTCACAGCAGTATCCGTTGCTGATGGCATCGCTTGGCGTAGAGGCGGTCAAGAAATGGGCCGACGAGGGCGTAAAGCCTGAAAACACGCCTGGCAAAGACTTCTACGATACCGGCGTTGCGCTTGTGACTGACAAGGCAGCGGATGGTGTCGAATCTATCACTGTCAAGGAAGGCACCGACCTCTGCTGGGGTTGATCTGACAACAGTGGGAGGTCGCTTTGGCGACCTCCCAACTCAAAAAACTCATTCTCACCCGATCATTTGCTAAAGTGGCCCCAAGACGGGCGCTTGACGCATGGGGGAATCTAAATGTCCGAAATATCACGACAATCCGACGACTACGAAGCAGCAGTGCAAGGCAGCCCTGAACAGGTCGCGGAATTTGACGATACTCACCGTGGTTTCGTTGGGACATTACAGCACTTTTTGCATGTAAATCCGTCACTTGTACCGCTGATCGTTCTTGTGGCGGCTATTGTGATCTTCGGTGTTCTTCTGGGGGCAAAATTCTTTTCACCTTTTGCCCTGACACTGATCCTTCAGCAGGTTCAGATCGTCGGTATCGTGGCAGCGGCGCAAAGCCTGGTGATCCTGACCGCAGGTATCGACCTGAGCGTTGGTGCAATAATGGTCATGTCCTCTGTTGTAATGGGACAGTTTACCTTTCGATACGGATTGCCCCCCACAATTTCGATCCTTTGTGGGCTGGCAGTCGGCACGGCAATTGGCGGGGTGAACGGTTTTCTTGTCAGCCGGATAAAGCTGCCACCATTTATCGTGACCTTGGGAATGTGGCAGATCATTCTGGCGGCGAACTTTCTTTACTCGCAAAACGAAACCATCCGGTCGCAGGATATCGAGGCCAACGCCCCTATCCTGCAATTGTTTGGAACCAAGTTTAACATCGGCGGCGCGGTGTTCACCGTTGGCGTGATCTTTATGCTTGTTCTGATCCTGGTTCTTTCTTACGCGCTTCGCCATACGGCCTGGGGGCGGCACGTTTATGCGGTCGGAGACGACCCTGAAGCGGCCGAACTTTCCGGTGTCAACGTCCATCGCACCCTGATGTCTGTCTACATGTTGTCCGGGTTAATTTGCGCATTTGCCGGTTGGGCGCTGATAGGGCGGATCGGTTCAGTTTCCCCGACATCTGGACAATTGGCCAACATCGAAAGCATCACGGCGGTTGTGATCGGCGGGATATCTCTGTTCGGTGGCCGTGGATCAATATTGGGGTCGTTGTTCGGGGCATTGATCGTTGGCGTGTTCACACTGGGTCTTCGCCTTTTGGGGGCGGACGCGCAGTGGACCTTCCTTCTTATCGGCATCCTGATTATTGCGGCTGTGGCCGTTGACCAGTGGATCAGAAAGGTAGCAGCGTGATGGAGCCCATTCTCAAAGGACGGAATCTTGTTAAGCGCTATGGTAAAGTGACAGCGCTGGATCACTGCGATTTTGATCTGATGCCCGGAGAAATCCTTGCGGTCATCGGGGATAACGGTGCCGGAAAATCGACCCTGATCAAAGCCGTTTCAGGTGCAGTCACGCCAGACGAAGGCGAAATTTGGCTGGACGGTCAGGGCGTTAATTTTCACTCGCCAATTGACGCAAGAGAGGCAGGTATCGAAACCGTCTATCAGACGCTGGCGATGTCGCCCGCGCTGTCAATTGCTGACAACATGTTCATGGGCAGGGAAGTCCGCCGAAAGGGACCGCTTGGTTCATGGCTTAGAATGCTGGACCGCCCCGCAATGGAAAAGTTTGCCCGGGACAAATTGAGCGAACTTGGGTTGATGACAATCCAGAACATCAATCAGGCGGTCGAAACATTGTCAGGTGGCCAACGGCAAGGCGTCGCCGTTGCAAGGGCTGCAGCATTTGGTTCAAAAGTCATCATTCTTGATGAACCAACCGCCGCACTGGGCGTAAAGGAAAGCCGTCGCGTTCTGGAGTTGATCCTTGACGTGAAATCCCGCGGTATTCCCATCATCCTGATCAGTCACAACATGCCGCACGTTTTCGAAGTTGCGGATCGCATTCATGTGCATCGCCTCGGCAAACGGTTGTGCGTCATCGACCCCAAAGATTACACAATGTCGGATGCGGTGGCATTTATGACCGGTGCCAAGGAACCGCCGACCGAGGATAAGGCGGCGTGAGTAGCGACAGCCAGGCCCCTGAAATTCTGGCAGCAAGGATAGCTGACGCTGTCGACGCACTGCCACCAAGCACGGGTCGGCGTCTGGTTGCCATTGCCGGTCCTCCCGGGACTGGTAAATCAACCGTTGCAGAACTTGTGCAGCAAGAATTGCAAGGCCGTGGGATACCTGCGGGGTTGTTCTCGATGGACGGCTTTCATTTTGACAACGCTATCTTGTCGACCAGAGGTATGCTGGCTCGCAAAGGCGCCCCTGAGACATTTGATGTTGCAGGTATCAAGTCCATGCTTTCCCGCCTTGTGACCGAAGACGAAGTCGCAGTTCCAGAGTTTGACCGCGCGTTGGACAAAGCGATTGCAGCGCGGTCCTTGGTCTTGCCTGAACATCAGATAGTTCTCGTCGAAGGCAACTATCTTTTATTGAACGAACCGGGGTGGACGGATCTTCACAAGCATTGGGCGCTTACAGTGTTTCTGGATGTACCCCTGCAAACACTTGAAGAGCGACTGACGGACAGATGGGTGGAATTTGGTCTAGACCCGAAAGCCGCCAAAGAGCGCGCGTTTTCCAATGATTTCAGAAATGCGCGACGTATTCTTGAGAACTCAATACCCGCTGATGTTGACCTGAACTAGGTAAACCAGATTAGACACCCTAACCGAGTTTGACCGACAACTGATTGACCCTAAAAGTTAAAAGCGTTTGCCAATTCATCAGGAAGGTCGAACTCTTCCAGAACCTTCGCACGGGCATCAGCAGACATTTTGCGCGCCGTCTTTTCCACGATGCGCTGGATTTTTTCGGCTGAATGCTTTGCCGCGAAGGGTGCGAAATACCATTTCAGAAATACAAAACAGATCACGTCTTCCAGTTTCTGTACCTGCG
>JBPCWT010000293.1:0-4798 GCA_051009255.1 Ruegeria sp.
GGACGATCGGCTGACGTCCGACCTGGCGCGAGGTGTGTTTCTGCTGCCGGGTGCCGCATAGCGCTGGTTTTGCGGTGACGGTCCGGCACAGAGCTCTGTTGACTGGATTGCCTTGCTTGCCTTTTATATTTCGATTACCATCGAACTATGAAGAACGGACCAGATATCGCACAAGTTGCCGCGCTGATCGGCGATCCGGCGCGGGCGAACATGTTGACGGCGTTGATGTCGGGCAAGGCGCTGACCGCAGGTGAACTGGCGCGCGAGGCCGGGGTCAGCCCGCAAACGGCCAGCTCTCATCTGAAAAAACTGCTGGATGGCGGGCTGCTGCGCCTGCGGGGACAGGGGCGTCATAAGTATTACGGCCTGTCCGGCGAAGACGTGGCGCATACGCTGGAAAACCTGATGGGATTGGCGGCAGGCCGGGGACATCTGCGAACGCGCACCGGGCCCAGCGATGCCGGGATGCGCGAAGCGCGGGTGTGTTATAACCATCTTGCCGGCACGCGCGGGGTACAAATGTTCAACGCGATGCAGGCCCGAGGGTTTCTTGCCGAAGCGGGGGATGAAGTTTCCCTGACCAATTCCGGTGCCCGGTTCTGCAAAGATTTCGGGATTGACCTGCGGTCGCTGGAAAAAAGCCGCGCGCCGCTGTGCCGCCCGTGCCTGGACTGGAGCGAGCGGGAAACGCATCTGGCCGGAAAGCTGGGCCGTGCAATGCTGACGCGGATGGAAGCACTGGAATGGCTGTCGCGGGAACCAAACAGTCGCATTATCCGGTTTTCGCATCAGGGCAGGGCAAAGTTCAGCGAATGCTTTGGTGGCTGATGCCTATTCAACCGTGATCGTTATCACGTCTGACACAACCGGCGTCGAATGCGGCACGTGACCCGCATCGCCAAGCACCAATTGTAACGTGTGTTCACCCGGCGCAAGATCCAGCGTGACCTCTGTCTGACCACCGCCGAAATGCTGGTGATTGTCGTCAGATGGCAAGCCATTGGCCAGTTCATCGGCCCCGTCTTCGCCCATACCCAGCGGTGGACGGTCGATCAAAAGGTGATGGTGACCAGTATTTTCAACCTCGGTTCCAGCCGGGGCAACACCCATTCCGCTGAGCCCAAACACAACTGTAACCGGTGCTGTAACCGTGTCTCCATCCGCAAGATTGACGAAGTATACCTTGGCGTCTGGGCTGGCCGGAGTTGGTCCGCCAGCTTGTAAAATTGTGGCGAACAGGCAGAAAACGACAATTGAAATCCAATTTTTCATAACAACCCCCATAGACACAGAAATGCCATTCTTACGTTAACACATTTGCAATATTTTCCTTGATAACACCTGTTTTAAGGCCCGTGGCGGGTTTGGAAACCACTGTTTCCTCGTTTCCCAACCGCAAACGATCCGTATTAAATCCCTGATATTATCCCATGTCTGCCCCGTTCTCGCCCAAGTTGGAGACAATAGTGGGAAAAATAGTAAACAGTTTTGGGGACATGAGAATGGACCGACTTACCGAAATGGAAGCTTTTGCCAATGTGGTGGACCAAGGCGGCTTCACCGATGCGGCTAAAAAAATGGGCATTTCCAAATCGGCTGTATCCAAACACGTCTCAAGTCTTGAGGCGCGGCTGGGTGCTCGTCTGCTAAACCGGACGACCCGCCGAGTATCCCCAACCGAGATCGGATTGGCCTATTATGATCGCGCGCGTCGCGTTCTGAACGACGCAGGCGAGGCCGATGCATTGGTCACGTCAATGCAATCCGCGCCATCGGGGTTGTTGCGTATCAGTGTGGCAACGGATTTCGGGGTCAATCACCTGTCGCCCGTGCTGTCGCAGTTTCTGACGGATTATCCGGACATTACTGTGAACATGGTTCTTAACAACCGTTACGTCGAATTGATTTCCGAAGGGTTCGATGTTGCCGTTCGTATTGGCGAGCTGGAGGACAGCACGCTGCGCGCCCGCAAACTGACCGAAACGGTTAAGCGTATGGTCGCGGCACCAAGTTACATTGAAAAGTTCGGACGCCCCGGCAAGATCGACGAGCTGAACGAACACAAGCTGCTGCATTATTCCAGCCAGTCTTCGGGCAATGTATGGAAACTGACCGCTCCTTCTGGGGAAAAAAGGCAAGTTCGAACTGCCGGATGGCTGAGTGTGAACGACGGTCAGTCGCTTCTCAACGCGGCCATTTCAGGGTTGGGAATCGCTTATTTGCCCAGTTACCTGTACGCGGATGCGCTGAAATCCGGTCAGGTTGTGGATGCCATGCCTTCGTTGCCGGACGAGGTGCAGGGCGTCTTTGCAGTGTACCCGCCGGGCCGCTTTACGCAGCCCAAGGTGCGGGCGTTTATCGATTTCCTCGTCCAGTCCTTTGCTGAAAAGGGCCCGATGAACTGGTAACACTCTCCCGGTGAAACTAAACAGCCCGCGCCGTTGCGCGGGCTTTTTTTGTCTGTTGGCCTTGGTGTCGGCAGGCCAGTATTTTGACAATTGGCGTGCGCCTAGTTCACCAGCAACACTGCCTCGACCCGGCGGTTCAGAGCCCGGCCCTGTGCGGTGACGTTCGAGGTGAGTGGCGCAAGATAGCCAACGCCCTGCGCCTCGATCCGGTCGGCGGCAATTCCATATGCCTCGATCAGGCGGGCGCGCACGGCCTCTGCCCGCTTGGTGCTGACAGCGATATTGGCCTGCAGATCGCCGGTGTCGTCGGTATGCCCGACCAGCGCCAGCCGATTCCCCGGGTTGTCAGCCAAGTACGAGGCCAGCAAGGTCAGCGACGAAAACGGCCCGTCGCCCAGCGCAACCTCGCCGGTCTGAAATTCCAGATCACTCAGGATCACGTGACCATTGTTCTGAAAATCATTCAGCAGCCCGCCTGACGCTTCGACCGTTTCAGTGACCACCAGCGGCGGCGGTGGCGGTGCCGAACCATCAGGGGTAACGCGGATCAGTTGAATGTGGCCATCGGGTGGATTGCGGCTGACAAGAAGGCTCATCACCTCGTTGTCGCGCGTGGCGGAAAGAAAGCGATAGTCGTGGATCGCGACATACATATCCGGCGTCGGCACGACTTCTGTCCCAAAGCGGAAATCAAAGCCACCGCAGTTTTGCGCCTCGCATTCAAAGGTGATGTCATAGCCCTGCGCCTCGATCTGATCGCGCAGCGGTGCAAGGATTTGCAGCGTTGTGCTGCTTCCGGCCTGAACGCGCCATGTGCGACGATCCACCCGCCCTTCGATCGTACGCGCGGGGACCGCGCCATTTTCATAGACACCCGTGGGCAGGTCATAGCTGTCCAGCGCGCTGATGCGTTGTGACAACTGACGGGAACTGGCAGGCAATGTCAGGTCCTGCGCAAAGACAGGTCCGGTCAACAGCGCGGTAATGAGGGCAATCAGTCGGTTCATCGGGCCTGTGCGTGATACTCTTGGTTCGGGACCATTGCCGTTGCACTGGCGACCCTGTTCGACATGTTGAAAAATCCGGCTACGTTGGCGATGTCCCAGATATCGCGGTCGCTAAACCCTGCGTCGCGCAGGCGTTGGCGGTCAGGTTCCTCAATCTCGGCGCTGGCGGTGGTCATCTTGGCGGCGAAATCCAGCATTGCGCGTTGGCGGTCGTCCAACGGGGCCACGCGATAATTCATCACCATCATCTCGCCCAGTTGAGGGTTGCCAGACAACTGGCGCACTGCCGCGCCGTGGGCGACAAGGCAGTAAAAGCATTTGTTGATAGAAGAAACGACAACGGCGATCATTTCGCGTTCCAGCTTGGACAGCCCGCTGTCGGCCAGCATCAGGTCGTTATACATCGCCGAAAAGGCATTCAGCTTGTCAATGTCAAACGCGTTGGCCCTGAGAACGTTCGGAACCATGCCAAGCTTTTCGACACAGATATCAAAGTATTTCTGAGTCTCCGGCGGCAGCGGATCCACCATCGGCAGGTTCAGCGCGGTGGGCATATTCTGATCGGTCACGTTTGTCTTTCTCCCCTTTCAGACAAGCTGGCGGTAATGGTACTCTCCTGCAATCTGCATGCCCAGAGAGTGATAAAGACCATTGGCGCCCTCATTTGCCTTGGTGCAGATCACGCTAAGGGTATGGGCGTCATTGTCCAGCGCCCAAAAGGCCGCGGCGCGCAAGGCCCATTGGCCCAGGCCCTGCCGCTGCTGGTGCGGCAGGATTTCCAGCGCGTGAACCATCGCTGTTCCGTCATGTATTGCGATAAATCCCGTACCGCCCGGTTGGTCCCTGTGACGCAGCAGCAGGCCGGTCTTTGGCCCCTTGGCGCGGTGCATAACGGCCAGCCTTTCAGGGCCGATGCCGCCCTGCGCCCAGATCTCGTGCATGATTGCCAACGGTTCCCACAAGGTAAACACGGTGACGCGGGGGATTGGGATATCAGTCAGATGGTCAACGGGGCACGTATAGATGTTGACCGGGTCAAACATGACATAGCCGCGGCTTGCCAGTTCGGAATCCAGCGCCTCGTCACCGGGGCGCAGGCAGAAGATGCGCTTTTGGCCCATTGCCAGCATCGCCGCCTCGGCCGCGTCGATATCCGGCGGGGCCACGTCGCCGATCCGACTGGCGGCAGACACGCGTGACCCGCCGCCCTGCCCCTCGCGCAGGATGAACGGACCCAAGGTTTCGTACCGCGCGGCAGGCCATGTGCCGTCGACAACTGCCGCCCAATCGGTGCTCAAAGGTCAAGCTCCTTTGCCAGTCGGGTTGTTGCCGCGTCGATCCGCGCGCCGTCTGTTCCGCGCACCACCACGTTGGCCCCAAACA
>JBPCWT010000294.1:0-3127 GCA_051009255.1 Ruegeria sp.
AACCTATGCTGAGCGCAGAAAGCCTGGCCGTCGGTGTGGATGCCGAAGCGTTGCTTTCGGGCGATATCAGAATCAAGCGTGTGATTGCTGCCAATCCAGTTTTGCGGCTGGAGGTTTCAAACGGGCAGGGGAACTGGGTGTTCCAATCTGACGAACCTGACACTGTGACTGGGTCAGGTGCCCAAACATCAGGTGCAGAAAAAACTGATGATCGGCCCATAACCATGGAGCAATTGGAACTGACGGGCGCACGGCTGATTTACACCGAAAACGGCGCACCTGTGATGGATTTTCCCAATGTTGACCTTTCAGCCAGTTGGCCAGATGTCAGCGCGCCGTTAAACTTGCGGGCGAAGATGGCCGCACCCGGTGGGGCCGTTGATGTCGCAATGTCGATCCCCGACCTGCCTGCCTTTGCTTCGGGCGCGGCAACCGCGCTGGATTTGAAGCTAACTGCGCCGGGGGGGCAGATCAGTTTTGCGGGGATGGTAAATCTTGCGGGCGAGATGGACGGAAAAACGCGGATAAATACCGCCAACACTAATCAGATGCTTGCCGCGTTTGGTCAGGCTGGCGTGTCTGTGCCAAAGGGGCTGGGGCAAGTTGCAGATATTTCAACGCAGATGACCTACACTCGGGACGGTCGGATTGCGCTGCGGGACATGGTGGCGCGGCTGGACCAAAATCACTTCAGTGGTGAAGCTGACATAAAAATGGCGAGCCCGCCGCAAATCACCGCGCGTCTGAACGCGGGCGATCTGGACCTGACGATGGCAGGTACGTCATCCGGCGCTGGCAACGCTTCGGGTGGCGGCGGTAACGACACCAATGGTTGGTCAAAAGATCCAATCGATGCCTCGGTGCTGGCACTGGCAAATGGCAGTATTAGGTTGGACGCCAATTCAATTGCGATACCTGACCTTCTTTTTGGCAAAAGCAGTCTGACGATGACACTCGACCGCTCTCGCGCGGTGCTCGAAATGCATCCCGCGCGGTTGTTTTCCGGGGCATTGAATGGGCAGGTGGTCGCCAACAATCGAAACGGTCTGTCCGTGGGGGGGCGTTTCACCGCCGAAGGGATCAATGTAAAAGATGCCCTGTCGACTTTGGGTGGTATCGAGCGCCTTTCCGGAACCGGATCAGGATCGCTAGAGTTTCTAGGCGTGGGTCAGAACGAGGATCAGATCATGCGCTCGCTCAGCGGCAAGGGGCGTGTCGATATGAACGGCGGGGTGATTTCCGGGATAGATCTGGACCGGTTGATGGGAAAGGGTGAGGGATCTGGCGGAACAACCGTGTTCAACAGCCTTAGCGCCAGCTTCAGGATCAAGGATGGTGATCTGAAAAACAGGGACTTGTTGATGATGCTGGATAATTTCCGTGCCGATGGCGCAGGCAGAGTTGGTCTTGGCGCACGCGATATCGACTATCTTTTTACTCCGGTCGCATTGCGCGCAAATTCCGGAGAAGGGCTTGCTGTACCTGTTCGGATTGTGGGACCGTGGAACGACCCGTCGATCAAGCCGGATCTGACAAAAGTTTTAGAAGCCGCAGCCGATGCTGAACTTGAAAAACTGGAAGAAGAAGCCAAAGAGAAAATTCAGCAAAAACTGAACGAGGAACTGAACGCGACGGTCACCGAAGAGTCAGACATCGAAGATGTCATCAAAGACAAGCTTGAGGACGAAGCCAAGAAAGGCCTGCTAAAACTGCTTGGTGTAGACTGAACCGACGCCCGTTTTTGAACTCACCTAACGGGGCGTACTGAAAAGCCCAGGCGCCTTTGTGGCCAGATCAAATCGTCTGATCATAGTCGCCCACTGCGGGTTCGGTTCGGATCACGGCATCAATGTCAGCAAAGATGGCCCGCATTTCTGCCTCGCTCTCGCTGCTTTCACAGACAACGACAAGATTGGGTGTGTTGGATGAAGCACGCACCAACCCCCAGCTGCCATTGTCCAGAATGACTCTGGCACCGTTTACAGTAACCACTTCTTTGATCGCTCGACCGGCAAACGGTTCACCCGCGTTGGCCTTGGCTACCAGCTTGTCCACCAGACGTGAGAGGATATCGTATTTTTCGGTATCGGCCGCATAAGGTGACATTGTCGGGGTCGACCATGTTTTAGGCAGCGCCTTGCGCAGGTCAGACATGCTTTGATCCGGATTTCGGTCCATCAACTTGCAGATTTCAACGGCGACGCGCATTCCGCAGTCGTAACCGCGCCCAATAGGCTCGGCCAAGAAGTAGTGGCCGGATTTTTCAAACCCTGCCAATGCGCCGATTTCCTTGACGCGGCGCTTCATGTGGCTGTGACCGGTTTTCCAATAGTCAGCTTTGATATCGTGGGCCTGCAATTCGGGGTCGCTTGCAAACAAACCGGTGGATTTCACGTCAGCGACAAAGGTTGATCCAGGATACATTTTTGCCAGATCACGGGCCATAATGACGCCAACCTTGTCGGCGAAAATCTCTTCACCCTCGTCATCAACGACACCGCAGCGGTCGCCATCCCCGTCAAAGCCCAGCGCCAGATCGGCGCCGGTGGCCCTAAGCGTGCCTGACATGTCACGCAACATTTCCATGGCTTCAGGGTTTGGATTGTAGTGCGGAAAGGTGTAGTCCAGCCGGTTATGACTTGGGACAACCTCCACTCCGATCCGTTCGAAGATTTCGGGAGCAAATGCTGACGCAGTTCCGTTACCGGTGGCGCACACGACCTTAAGAGGCCGGGACATTTTGAAATCACCCACCAGATCGTCGATATACGCTTCCTTTACGCCATCCACGAATTCGTAAGAGCCGCCAGGCCGCGCTGCGCTTTCGCCGTTCAATACGATTTCGCGCAATTCTGCCATCTCGACGGGGCCATGGGTCAGAGGGCGTTCGAAACCCATCTTGACGCCGGTCCATCCGTTAGGATTGTGGCTGGCTGTCACCATCGCAACTGCTGGAACATTCAGGTGAAACTGCGCGAAATAGGCCATCGGACTTAGCGCCGGGCCAATGTCCTTGACCTGAATCCCGGCCTGCATCAGCCCAAGGATCAGGGCGTTCTTGATGGTCAGAGAGTAATCTCGATAGTCGTTTCCAACCGCGATTACAGGTTCGATTCCGCGCCGATGA
>JBPCWT010000295.1:0-4773 GCA_051009255.1 Ruegeria sp.
AGTAATATGTGGGGTTCTATGTGGGGGCGAGATGTCCTAACTGGCAGAAAACGAAGCGTTTTCAATGAGGGTATGGTGGCCCTAGGCTCCACCAAAATCCTCCAATGCGCCTTGCAGAATTGCACGATTGAATAGATGCCAAATTGGCGTTAAGTCGCTTTTGGATTAAGTTGAACGTCCTAAACTTCAGTTCGGTGGCGATTGAATGATTGACCTTTCACAACATACGCCTTTGCGTGCCAGCCGAAATTACAAGATTTATCAGCATCCAACCCAGGATGACGCCCTGTTGAAGGTTCGCTGTGACGAGCCGGTTCGGCATCATTTTCTGCCCCGGTATGGCGAGTGGCGGTATGGCAATTTGCGGCAATGGCACCGCGAGGCCAGCGAATATCTTGCGGCGTTAAATCGTGGTTGCCCGGAAATAGAGCGGCTCTCCCGGTTCATGGGTTACGCAACAACTTCGGAAGGCCCCGCGATCGTGGTGGAAAAGGTGACCGGACCCGACGGCGATCTGGCACCGACCGCGCGTCAGGAACTGAAGGGCCTAAAACCCGGCGACCCAAAGTTTGCCGCGATAGGCCGGGAACTTTCCGATCTTTTCGACGATCTGGAACGCGGCAAGTTGATTGTCGGGGATTTCAGCCTGGACAACGTGGTTCGCGCCGCCGATCGTGGCGGTAAATTCGTCATTATCGACGGCTTGGGCGAGCGGGTTCTGTTTCCACTTGCCATATTCAGCGGATACGCATTTCGCCATTCGATCAACAGGCGCAGAAAACGATACCTCAAGCGGTTTCAGACCGTTCTCTGAGCAATAACTTACTGCGCGGCGACCGGCATCCGAGAGATCTGGCAGCGTTGCCACAATGCCGACAATGCACCGATCAATTGATCCACATCTGCATCGGTATGAACCGGCGACGGGGTTATCCGTAACCGCTCTGTTCCTTTCGGTACGGTTGGATAGTTGATCGGCTGGATGTAGATTCCAAACTCTTCCAGAAGAGTGTCAGAGATGAACTTGCATTTAACCGGATCGCCCACCATGACAGGTATGATGTGGCTGGGGTTTGGCAGGTGCGGGATGCCTTCGGCGTCCAGTCGATCACGGACCTGCGCCACGCGGGCCTGCTGCATTTCACGTTCTGCCTGTGATTGCTTCAAATGCCGGATAGACGCCGCCGCGCCGGCAGCGATGGCCGGTGGCAGTGCGGTGGTAAAGATGAACCCACTGGCAAAACTTCGTACAAAGTCACACAAAGCTGCCGACGCCGCGATGTACCCGCCGACGACACCGAATGCCTTGCCTAATGTACCTTCGATCACGGTCAACCGATCCATCAGGCCTTCGCGTTCTGCGATGCCACCGCCACGCGGGCCATAAAGGCCAACGGCGTGCACCTCATCCAGATACGTCATGGCTCCGTACTTGCCCGCCAGATCGCAGATCTCTGCAATTGGTGCGATGTCGCCATCCATTGAATACACTGATTCAAACGCGATCATCTTGGGCGCGTCCGGTTCAGCAGCTGCCAACCTTGCCTCCAGATCCTCAAGATCGTTGTGTTTCCAGATTGCCTTTTGCGCGCGGGAATGCCGAATGCCCTCGATCATCGAGGCGTGGTTCAGCGCGTCCGAGAACACAATCAAGCCAGGGATTTTCGCGGCAAGGGTACCGAGGGCGGCCCAATTCGAAACATATCCCGAGGTAAAAAGCAGTGCAGCCTCTTTACCGTGCAGGTCGGCAAGTTCCGCCTCAAGCAGAACGTGATCGTGAGTGGTGCCGGAAATGTTGCGGGTTCCCCCGGCCCCTGCCCCGCAACGATCCAGCGCATCGTGCATCGCCGCAAGGACGGATGGGTGTTGCCCCATGCCGAGATAATCATTTGAACACCAGATGCGCACATCACGTCCGGTTTCACCGTCCGTTTGACGTGCATTCGGGAAAGCGCCGCAGCGACGTTGTAGGTCGATAAAGACACGATAGTTCCCTTCGTCACGCAGATTGTCGAGGCTCTGGGTAAAAAATCGCTGGTAGTCCATAACGCACTCTCCCGGGGAAAACTGGCTTTTGATGGAAATTACTGCCCGGGCAGGCTGGCGAACATGACAATAGTCAAGTGGCAATTTGAGAGCCAAAGAAGGCCCGAACCAAGTCATTTCTGTAATCCGTGAAGTAGCTTTATCTGCGGTAAATTGGTGATACATTGAACAATGCAATGATTTTCGCAGAAAGTTGTTTTGATGTTGAATAGAAGATTGCTGTTGCGGTCCGCGCTGGCCGCTTCGGCGCTGTTTGTATCGGGCTGTGTGTCCACGCGTGGGCGGTTGGTACCCGGCAGCTTTGCCTGGTTCGATCTGGTTTCCAGCGATCCGGATGCCGCCCAGGCTTTTTACTCGGACCTTTTCGGCTGGCAGTTTGGCACTCCGGCTAGCGATGGGTATCGGCTGATAAGCGGTGGTGGTGAGGCGCTTGGCGGCTTGGTTGCATCGTCGGACGTGGACGCCGGATCAGAGTTTCTATCCCAATGGGTGCCGGTTTTGGCCGTCACGGACGTAATGCAGGCAACCGGCGCAGCAACAGCGAATGGTGGAAAATTGGTGCGGTCACCATTCACCACGTCGGCGGGAATTTTTGCCACAGTCCGTGACCCTCGCGGCGCGTTACTGGTGCTTTACACCGGAACTGAAGGCTTCCCTCTTGATGCCGCCCAAAAGCTGAACACGTGGTACTGGGCCGATCTGTTGACCGATAGTCCAAGCAGGACCAAGGCATTTTACAAAGCGGTCGCCGGTTTGGAGATTCGGCAGGACGGAGAGCTAACTGTTTTTTCAAGCAACGGTCAGGCCCGTGGTGGCCTGGTGCAAGTAACTCGGAGTCGCATCGAGCCAACTTGGCTGCCATATGTTGCCGTTTCAGATGTTCGCAAAACAGCCAGACGTTCTCAGGAACTTGGCGGGGGGCCGCTTACAATAACTGATGACGCGGCAATCCTGCTGGACCCAACAGGTGCGGCTATCGGGGTTGCGCAATTCGGAGGTGCCGCTGAATGAACCGCCTTCTGTCATTTTCGTTGCCCTTTTTTCTGGTATCCACATTCCTGATGGTGTCGGCATGCGAACAAAGCACCAGCAGCAAATCACGTGTCCGAACCGGCGTATCCGTCCATGTCGGCTATGGGCGCGGTCCGTTTTGGGGTTGGGGTGGATACTATCCGCGCCCTCCAGAGATTGAGCCGCCGTTGCCGGAAGTCCCGATCGATCCCGATCTGCCTATCGCGGTACCCTTGCCAGAACCTGATTTTGGCGGTGATCTGGGCGGCGGCGACTTTGGTGGGTTTGACGGTGGAGGGTTTGACTTCTGATCCTGCGACCGGAGTTTCAAACTTGACCAGTGGGCGAATTGGGTTCGGTCTGCGCATTGAACGGTTTTAAAAGCTGAAATGCTGACTGCTTTTAACCGTTTACAGCAAAACCTGGACTGCAAAAAAGGCAGGTGCACCGGAGTCAACTTTGACGTAGCGTGGAGCCGGTAGAATGGCGAATGGATAAACCCGTTGGGGATAGGGGGTGCCTTCGTGGCTCATGAAGCACAAAAAGCTATCGCGCGGCAGTCACTGTTGCTGCGATCCTTGCCGGATCAGCATGTCGACAAGTTGTTAAGCCACGCCATTTGGCGAAAATACGAGCGTGGCGAGACAATTTTCCTGCAGGAAGAAAAGGCACAAGCCATTCACGTCGTGCTGGATGGCTGGGTCAAGCTGTTCCGAATGGCCCCGACCGGAGCCGAGGCAGTGGTAAGCGTCTTTACGCGAGGTGAAAGCTTTGGCGAAGCGGTCTCGCTGAGGAACATGCCCTACCCGGTATCTGCAGAGGCGGTTTCTGCCTGCGAACTGATGCATATTCCAAGCCCGATTTTGGTGGCGCTGATGAAGGAAGACTCGGAAATCGGGATATCGATTCTGGCCGCAACCTTTACCCATCTGCACTCATTGGTATCGCAGCTAGAGCAGCTTAAGGCCCAAACCGGTGCGCAAAGAGTGGCCGAGTTTCTGTTAAACTTGTGCGATTGCGAAATCGGTGGCTGCGACGTGACGCTGCCATATGACAAGATGCTGATTGCCGGGCGTCTTGGGATGAAACCCGAAAGCCTGAGCCGGGCATTCTCGCGGTTGAAGTCCGCAGGCGTAACGGTGAAAAGAAACCACGCCGAAATAGATGATATCGAAGCGTTGCGGGATTACGCAGAAAGCGACCCGGCAGAGAATTGGAACAGGTAGTGGATCAGCGCACGCAGACGGTTCTGAACGCCATTGACGCCGCGAATGCGGCAGACCCCAAGCTGGACCAAGGCCGACCCGAGGCTTTGCTGTACGCCGAGCGTATGAGTTCTGAATTGAACCGATTGGCACCAAACGCGTCGCCTGCGTTGCAGATTGCCGCGCGGGGTCAGCATGTGGAACGGTGGAAACTGGCCCGTTCGGAATTTCCCGAAGGCCGGGCTGGTTATCTGGCATGGCGTAAAGCGCAGGGTGTGCATCATGCCGAAGTTGTCATGAAAATGATGGCTCAAGCCAATTTCGCCGAAGACGATATTGATGCCGTCGGGCGCATGTTGCGCAAGGAAGGGATCAAGCGGGACCCGCAGGTACAGAAACTGGAAGACGTGATCTGTTTTGTATTTCTGAAATGGTATTTCGCACCCTTCGCGGCAAAGCATTCAGCCGAAAAAATCCAGCGCATCGTGGAAAAGACGGCGCGCAAAATGTC
>JBPCWT010000296.1:0-3709 GCA_051009255.1 Ruegeria sp.
TATCATAGCCATGCTCGGCATAAGTTCTGGCCGCGCCGGCGACGAAATCGCCAAAAATCGGGTTGACCATCTCGTGTTGCGAGGAACTGGGGATTACATGCCCGATCACCATAGCCTTGCCGGTGGCCAGCCCCTTGGCGCGGCTGTTTGGGCTGTACCCATGTTTGGCCGCGGCTGCCTGAACCCGGATTCGAGTCGCTTCGCTAACCTCGGGATAGCCATTCAGGGCGCGGCTGACCGTCGTTTGCGACAGTCCCAGTAAATCTGAAAGTTCCTTTAATGTCATGGCTGATTCCATAAAAATAAAGCGCTTTGAGGGTTGTTATACACGCCGCATATCAGATGTTCAGCCATCAGTTTTGTAGAAATCGCTATAAAAGTAAAGGGCTGTACGCAAAATCTGTTTGCGCTAACGTAATCATTGACAGATTCCAAAAAACGCGCGAGATTGGAAATATTCAAAGCGCTTTGAATCGTGGGCGTATGACTCGGCCTTGTGCTTTCAATGCGTGCGTATCGGGTTAAACTTGACCCTTGGAACTAAAGAGCTTGTTGAAAAGCTGTGGGAGGACATCATGATGAAATCATTCTACGCAAGCGTTGCGGCGCTGGCGCTGACGACCGGTACGGTCGCTGCTCAGGAAGAGCTGATATTCGCACCGGGCGAAGGCCCGTTCGATTGGGACGGCTACAACGCCTGGGCCGAAGGCGCACCTGATCTGAGCGGCCAGACCGTTACGGTCTTTGGTCCGTGGCTAAGCCCCGAAGACGGGTATTTCAACAATATGCTCGCCTATTTCGAAAAGGCAACCGGTGCCGATGTGATCTATACCGGCTCGGACAGTTTCGAGCAGCAGATCATCATCGATGCCGAGGCCGGATCTGCCCCGAATATCTCGGTGTTCCCGCAGCCCGGTCTGGCATCCGTCATGGCGTCAAAGGGTCAGCTGGCACCGCTGGGCGATGATATGGCCAAGTGGGTTGCCGACAACTATGCCGCTGGTCAGTCATGGGTTGATCTGGGCACCTTTGCCGACGCGGATGGCAACGACCAGATGTACGGGTTCTTTTACAATGTGAACGTCAAGTCGCTGGTTTGGTACAGCCCGGAAAACTTTGAAGATGCCGGGTACGAAGTTCCGACCACGATGGAAGAGCTGAAAGCACTGACCGAGCAGATTGTTGCGGATGGCGATACGCCGTGGTGTATCGGTCTGGGATCCGGCGCGGCGACCGGCTGGCCCGGAACCGACTGGGTCGAGGATATGATGCTGCGCACCCAGCCGCCCGAAGTTTATGACCAGTGGGTTACAAACGAAATTCCCTTTGACGATCCGCGCGTGATTGGCGCGATCGAGGAGTTTGGCTGGTTTGCGCGCGACGATGCCAAAGTCTCGGGCGGGGCGGGCGCAGTGGCGTCTACCGATTTCCGTGACAGCCCCAAGGGCATGTTCTCGTCACCTCCGCAGTGCTACATGCACCGCCAGGCGTCGTTTGTCCCGGCCTTCTTCCCTGAAGGCGTGGAATTCGGAACTGACACCGATTTCTTCTATATGCCGGCTTATGCTGACAAGGATCTGGGTAACCCGGTACTGGGCGGTGGTACATTGCTGGCGGTTAGCGACCCGTCCGATGCGACGATGGAGTTCATGAACTTCCTGAAGCAGCCAATCTCGCACGAATTGCTGATGGCGCAGACAGGTTTCCTGACACCGCACAAGGGTGTGAACCCCGAGGCCTACACCGACGACACGCAGCGCGGATTGGGTGACATTCTGCTGGGCGCGACGACGTTCCGCTTTGACGGGTCGGACCTGATGCCGGGTGCCGTTGGTGCTGGCAGCTTTTGGACTGGTATGGTCGACTACACCGGCGGTAAATCCGCCGAGGATGTCGCCAGCGAAATCCAGTCTTCGTGGGACGCTTTGAAATAAGCGTTTGATCACAGGCGATCCGCCATTGCGGGTCGCCTGATTGCATTGTCGCAAGGGAGGGCGGTATGCATCCGGCATTTCAGGGACTGCTTACCATCGCCATTGGCGTGACAGGCTGTGTCGGCTACTTTTACCTGTCCAACCAAATTCTGGATAAGGTCCTGTTTCCGGCGCGTGGCCCTAATGCGGGGCGCAATATCAACCGTGCCAACATGATCCGGCCCTGGCTGTTTCTGTTCCCCGCGCTGTCGGCGCTGGGCATGTACCTTGCTTATCCGGTTTTTGAAACGCTGCGTCTGTCGCTGACGCAACGCGTAACCGGCGGCGGGTACGAGTGGGTCGGCATCGACAACTACGTTCAGATGGTGTCAGAGCCCAAGTTCTGGGAAGCGATCAGCAACAATTTGCTGTGGCTGATTGTCGTGCCTGCAATGGCGACGGCTTTTGGACTGCTGACGGCGCAGCTGACAGACCGTATTCGCTGGGGTAACGTGGCAAAATCCCTGATTTTCATGCCGATGGCGATCTCGTTCGTCGGTGCATCCGTTATCTGGAAGCTGGTATATGATGCCCGCCCAATCGAACAGGACCAGATCGGCATCCTGAATGCCGTCTACGTCTTTTTCGGTGGGGCCGAAGCGCATACGTGGCTGACCATTCCGTTCTGGAACAACTTTTTCCTGATGATTGTATTGGTGTGGATTCAGACGGGGTTTGCCATGGTGATCCTGTCAGCCGCCCTGCGCGGCATCCCCGAAGAAACCATCGAGGCCGCGATTCTGGATGGGGCCAACCCGTTTCAGATATTCTTTCGGATCAAGGTTCCGCAGATAAAAACGACAATCCTTGTGGTCTGGACAACGATCACCATCACCGTGCTCAAGGTGTTCGACATCGTCTTTGCCATGACCAACGGCCAGTGGGAAACGCAGGTTTTGGCCAATTACATGTATGACAAGATGTTTCGCGCCGATGACTGGGGCGTGGGATCGGCATCGGCCATGGTGATCATGTTGCTGGTGACACCGATCCTGATCTGGAACGTGCGCAACGCGCGCAAGGAAATGCGGTAGGGGGCCGAAACAATGAGCGATATTGCAGGCACCCGACCAGCGCTAAGATGGGTCGTTCACGCATCCGTCATTTTGCTGGTGGTTCTATGGGTCATACCGACGCTTGGATTGCTGGTTTCATCGTTCCGTTCGGCGGATCAGATTGCGACCAGCGGCTGGTGGCGCGCGCTGTTCCCGTCCGAGCAGAACCTGACCTTGCGCAGCGCTGCGCCCGACACGCAGATCCAGCAAGGTGATTTGTACATCATCGAAGGCAATCTTTTCGAAGACGGCAGGAAAACCGATATTACGCGCTGGGGCATCAGTTCCCGTGCCATTGACGAGTTCGCGCCCGGTGAAACCGCCGAAATGCGCAAGGGCGGAACCATAACGGTGCAGATCAATGGCGATTACCGCATGGAAAACACCGAAGAATTCGCAGGCAAGCGCGGGCAACGGGTGTTTGCCACGGCGAAACTGCCGTCCGAGTTCACGTTGGCGAATTACGGCACAGTTCTTTTTGACGGCAGCAGTTCCGACAGCATGGCCAAGGCGTTTTTCAATACGCTGACGGTGACCATTCCTGCCACCATCATCCCGATACTCGTGGCGGCCTTTGCGGCCTATGCGCTGGCATGGATGGATTTTCCGGGGCGCGCCCTGCTGATTGCCGCCGTTGTCGGTCTGTTGGTGGTACCGCTGCAACTGGCCCTGATACCACTG
>JBPCWT010000297.1:0-3866 GCA_051009255.1 Ruegeria sp.
ATCATCGTTGGAATGCCGTTTGGGATTGCACGCATCATGGCGGGCGTTCTGGATATTTTGAAATTCGTCAGTTTCCAGCTGTTTCCGAACAACATCTTGACCCGCGATCAGGTAAAGAACTTGCGCCGGGACAATATTGTAGCTGAGGGGTCAAAAGGTTTTTCCGACCTGGGTATCGAGCCCGTGGCGTTGGAATCCGTATTGCCCGAGTATTTGTGGAAGTTTCGCCCGTCGGGTCAGTATGACGAAATTCAAAAGTCTGCCAGAAACCTGCAGATGTGATCAGCTGTAAGCGATTACCAGCAATATGGTCCCCAGTATCACGCGGTAAATTACATAAGGTGTAAAGCTGACGCTGCGCAAAAGACGCATCATCAGGCTGAGCGCCAACAGCGCCGAGACAAAGGCGAAAATGGCGGCAATTGCGCCATCTCTGGCAAGCCCGGCATCTGCATCCCTGACCACGTCGACCGCCAGCAAAACGCCAGATGCCATAATTGTCGGAATGGACATAAGCATGGCGATCCTTGCGCCGTCTTCGCGGGTATAGCCCAGCTGCCTTGCCCCTGTAATCGTGATCCCCGAACGGGAAGTGCCAGGTATCAGCGCAAGAATCTGCCACAGACCCATGATCAGGGCATCTTTTGGCCCCCAATCCGATGTATTCTTAACCTGAGTGCCCTTTTGATCCATCCAGTACAGGACCAAGCCAAAACCCAGCATCGTCCATCCGATCACTGCAACTGAACGCAACGCGTGGCTTGCTCCGGTCAGATGCAATATCGCCCCAGCAACAACAACTGGAATCGTTGCAATGACCAGCCCCAACGCCAAACGCGCCTGTGGGGTGTCGAACTTGCCGGTCAGGGCGCGCGGCAATCCTATAAGGGCCTCTTTCACGTCCTTCCAAAAGAAAATGACCACAGCACCCAAGGTGCCGACATGCACGGCAACGTCAATAACCTGACCCTGATCGTCCAATCCGGTCAGATTGGGCAGCAGGATTAGATGACCAGACGAGGAAATGGGCAAAAATTCAGTGATACCCTGAATAATCGCTACCAGAATCAAGTGAAAAAGACTCATCCGCCCTGCCGTGCTGCCGTCATACGTTGGTTGCGTTCAATGGGTATAAGTGGGGTGACGAAAAGAAAAGCAAGCAATTAAGTCCGATTCGGACCTAAAAAGAGCGAAAATCTCACAAGGAAACCGATACTCAGCGAAAAAATTTCAAACTAGGTCAGCATAATTGACTTTTAATCTGATCTACCATCCCGTAAGGAAGCTCGACGAAGCCAATTCATGGAGCCTGACCCGTGGCCAAGCAACCGATGCTGAAATTTGTACAGATCGATCGTGACATGCCCGAAAAACGTGCCGCCCACGTTCGCAGGGAAGATTTCGACGAGATCTATTCGGAATACGCAGCAGAAAAAGCGGCAGAGCAGGCCAGCAGGTGCAGCCAGTGTGGCGTGCCTTATTGTCAGTCTCATTGCCCGTTGCACAACAACATCCCTGACTGGTTACATCTGACAGCGACGGGGCGGCTGGAAGAGGCTTATCTGACCAGCCAGGCCACGAATACGTTCCCCGAAATATGTGGTCGCATTTGCCCGCAGGATCGACTGTGCGAGGGGAATTGTGTCATTGAACAATCCGGCCACGGAACGGTCACCATAGGGACGATCGAAAAGTACATTACCGATACAGCGTGGGAAAAGGGTTGGGTCAAACCCATCGTGCCAAAGTTGGAACGCAAGGAAAGTGTCGGAGTTATCGGTGCAGGGCCCGGTGGGCTGGCAGCAGCTGACATGCTGCGCAAGGCCGGTGTGCAGGTAACCGTTTATGACCGGCACGATCGGGCTGGCGGGTTGCTTACCTATGGTATTCCCGGTTTCAAGCTGGAAAAAGACGTGGTCATGCGTCGCAACCAGCTGTTGCAGGACGGTGGGGTCGAATTTGTTCTGAACTGCGATGTAAACGCCGAGAAGTTTGCAGAGATACGCGGCAAACATGACGCAATCATCATTGCAACCGGTGTATACAAATCCCGCGATCTGGCGATGCCGGGAAGCGGTCTGAAGGGGATAGAAAAAGCTATTGATTTTCTGACCGCTTCGAACCGCAAGAGTTTCGAAGATAGCGTAGAGGATTTCGACAGCGGGCGTTTGAATGCCGAAGGCAAGCGAGTTGTTGTCGTCGGCGGCGGAGATACCGCGATGGATTGTGTACGGACGTCGATCCGGCAGGGTGCGACGTCTGTCAAATGCCTGTATCGCCGTGACCGGGCGAACATGCCGGGCTCGCAGCGAGAAGTGCAGAACGCCGAGGAAGAGGGTGTTGTGTTCGAATGGCTCAGCGCACCCAAAGGCTTCACAGGCGACGAAAAAGTTTCGGGTGTCATGGTGCAAAAGATGCGTCTGGGCCAACCCGATGCAACGGGCCGGCAGGCACCAGAGGTCATTGAGGGTGCGGATTATGTCGAAGATGCCGATCTGGTGATAAAGGCCCTTGGGTTCGAGCCGGAAGACCTGCCAGCAATGTTCGGTCAGCCGGATTTGCCCGTGACCCGCTGGGGCACAATCAAGGCAGTGTTTCAGACCGGCGAAACCGAGATGGAAGGCGTTTATGCCATTGGCGATATCGTGCGCGGGGCGTCACTGGTCGTATGGGCGATCCGAGATGGTCGCGACTGTGCGGATGCAATACTCGATCGATTTAACAGCAAGACAGCAGTCGCAGCCGAGTGACCGCGAGCTGATCCCGGTAATACAACCTCATGCCCAGCGACAGGAGTAGCGGAATGTCCGAATTGCAAGGCCAGTGTATGTGCGGTGCGGTCACAATTACAGCGACCCCGGCACGTGACGCCTTGGGCGCATGTCATTGCGACATGTGCCGCCGCTGGAGCAGCAGCGCTTTTGTCAGCTTTCAGGCGGAACCAGGATATGCCGCATTGGGGCCGGTGCGGACGTACACGTCGTCGGATTGGGCTGAACGTGCGTTCTGCGAAGAGTGCGGTTCGGCTCTTTGGTATCGGATCACGCTGCCCGGTGAAATGCATGGGCAAACGCAGGTTGCGGCTGGATTGTTCGACAATGCCGTTGGCAGCCAGCTGAAACTTGAACTTTACATAGATAGAAAGCCCGAGGGTTACGCGTTCGCCGGAGAACGCCGCCAGATGACCGAAGCCGAAGTCATGGCGATGTACGCCCCGTCGGACAAAGGAGACAGCCAATGACCAATTATGATTCCGATTGGGTGAAATCCGAAGAAACCAAGCGCAAATGGATGGCCGAACACGGCCTGTACGCTGAGGAAGAAGAGCATTCTTCGTGCGGGGTCGGTCTGGTCGTTTCAGTGGATGGCAAACGCAGCCGCAAGGTTGTTGATGCTGGTATCGAAGCATTAAAGGCAGTCTGGCATCGCGGGGCCGTGGATGCGGACGGAAAAACGGGCGATGGCGCGGGTATTCACGTTCAGATTCCGGTTCCCTTTTTCTACGACCAAATTCGGCGCACAGGTCACGAGCCAAACATTGATGAGCTGATCGCGGTTGGTCAGGTGTTTTTGCCTCGCACGGATTTTGGTGCGCAGGAAAGTTGCCGAACAATTGTCGAAACCGAAGTCCTGCGGATGGGATACTATATCTACGGGTGGCGACATGTGCCCGTCGATGTGACGTGTCTGGGGGAAAAGGCCAATGCGACCCGGCCCGAAATAGAACAAATTCTGATCTCGAACTCGAAGGGTGTGGACGAAGATACCTTTGAGCGCGAGCTTTACGTTATTCGCCGCCGGATCGAAAAAGCGGCGATGGCTGCCGGTATTTCGGATCTGTATCTGGCGTCACTCAGTTGTCGCTC
>JBPCWT010000298.1:0-17276 GCA_051009255.1 Ruegeria sp.
CTGTTAGTCAGCCTGTTCTGGTTGATTACATCATTCATTTTCAACGGCCTGCCGGCAAAACCTCGGCCAAGGTGCACAAACTGAAACAGGCAGTGCTGCAGAATGGGTCGCTGAGTTTGAAGAAGCGGCACAAGCTGAAAGGTGATGCGACGACCTTCAGGCTGGTGCCGGGGGCGCATCGGTTGGAAATTCAGGTGAACGGACAGGTTCGCGGTGGTGTCGATTTCGATCTTTTGGGTTGAACTGGGACACACAATTTCACGCTTTTGTCAGAATGGACGGTGCTGGATTGCGCAGCTGGACGGGCTGCTCTAGCTGCTGTTTGGAACGTGAGTAAAGGAATGCGCTGATGAAGCATGAGGTTGTGCAGAATTACTATGGCGAGGTCTTGCAGGACAGTTCAGATTTGCAGACCAATGCGTGCTGTACGCCGGATGACATGCCAGAGCATGTCAAGGGAATTTTGTCGCAAATACATGATGATGTGCTGACCCGATACTATGGCTGCGGACTGATCGCGCCGCTGGATCTGGAGGGAATGAACATCCTTGATCTGGGTTGTGGCGCGGGTCGGGACGTGTATGCGCTGTCGGCGATGGTGGGTGAAAATGGTCGTGTAGTCGGCGTCGATATGACGCCTGAACAACTGGATATCGCGCGGGCGCATCGGGATTACCACGCAAAGGCATTTGGGCATTCCGCCAGCAATGTGGAGTTTCACCACGGCTATATCGAAAAGCTGGACGAGTTGGACCTGGAACCCGGTTCCTTTGATATCATCGTGTCGAACTGCGTGATTAACCTTGCCACTGATAAGGCCGCGGTGTTGCGCGGGGCGCACCGGTTGCTGAAAAATGGCGGAGAGATGTATTTCTCGGACGTTTATGCCGATCGGCGTGTGCCCAAAGCAATGGCCGAAGATGACGTTCTGTATGGTGAATGTCTGTCGGGGGCGTTGTACTGGAACGATTTCCTGTCGATGTCCCGCGATGCGGGGTTTGGCGACCCGCGCAGGGTTACGCATCGACCGCTGAGCATTGAAAACGCGGTGTTGGAGCAGCGTGTTGCGCCGCTGAGCTTTATCTCGGCCACGTACAGGTTGTTTAAACTGCCCGATCTGGAACCCGCGTGCGAGGATTACGGGCAGGCCGTGATTTACAAGGGTACAATTCCGCACGCCGCGCACGAGTTTGTACTGGACGATCATCACACCATGCAGACCGGCTAAGTGTTCCCGGTCTGCGGCAACACGTGGAAGATGTTGCAGGACACACGGTTTGCCCGGCATTTCGACTTTGTCGGCGATTTCTCGACCCATTATGGGATATTCGAGGGGTGTGGCGGGGACAGCCCGTTTTTGATGCAGGCCGAGGCCGCCCCAATAGGCTGTTGCTGATGCCTTGCACCTGAGAGGCGGGATTGCTATCCCCGCCTAAGCCCGATGAATTTGATCGGGTAAGGCAATGGGGTCCATCGGTGACGGTCAAGGCAGTTCCTCCACGTCTGGAAATCCGCAACATTGTGCGGCGGTTCGAAGGGCGAACCGTTGTCGATGATGTTTCGCTGCGTATTCAGGCGGGGCAAGTGACGTGCCTGCTGGGGCCGTCGGGCTGTGGCAAGTCCACGACGCTGCGCATGATCGCCGGGGTCGAGATGCAGGATTCCGGCGAAATTTACGTGGATGGCAAGCTGATTTGCGACACCGTTTTCCGGGTGCCACCTGAACGGCGCGAAATCGGGCTGATGTTTCAGGACTTTGCGCTGTTTCCACATCTGAGCGTCGCCGACAACGTGGCCTTTGGTCTGAAGGGGCCGAAGGACGAAAAACGCGCGCGGGTCGAGGAATTGCTGACAAAGGTCGATTTGATGGGGTTCATCGACGGTTTTCCCCATCAGTTGTCGGGCGGTGAGCAGCAAAGGGTTGCGCTGGCGCGTGCGCTGGCGCCGCGCCCAAGGATCATGCTGATGGACGAGCCGTTTTCAGGCTTGGACGACAGGCTGCGCGACGGTATCCGGGACGAAACGCTGGCAATCCTAAAAGAAGAGGACGCGGCGGTTCTGTTGGTCACGCACGAACCCGAAGAGGCCATGCGCATGGCCGACGAGATTGCCCTGATGCGGGGCGGGAAGATTGTGCAGCAGGGTGCGCCCTATAATGTCTATACGCGCCCAGCGGACAAGGCGGCGGTGGCATTTTTCAGTGATGTCAATATCTTGCCTGCGCAAGTTAATGGAGCTTTGGCGGAAACGCCCTTTGGCCAGTTCCTTGCGCCGGGTGTTCCCGATGGGACGGATGTCGAGATCGTTTTTCGCCCGCAGCATGTAAAGCTGGATTTTGACCGGAACGGCAAAGGGCCGCTGCCGACGCCCAGTGATGGCGTCGCTGCCCGGGGTGTTGTGGAACGTGCCCGGTTTTTGGGGAATGAAAGCCTTGTAGAGTTTCGGATGGATTTCAGCGGTTCGATCCTGAAAGCCACGGTTCCCAATGTATTTGTGCCACAGCCGGGCCGGGTTATGTGGCTGACGATACGTCGCGACCGTTGCTTTGTTTTTCCTGCCTGAGACGGGCAAAGGCGCAGTTTACCGGCAAGTGGTGCGCGAATGCCGCAGAATGCGCGCGGGCTTTGCTTGCCGCGGCGTCGGGGCGCGTCTATCAAGGTCAAAACCGGGGGTAACACGGCCATTATGCGAATTCTTCTGACCAATGACGACGGCATTAACGCGCCGGGACTGATTGCGCTTGAGGCAATTGCCGCCGATCTGGCCGGGTCGGATGGCGAGGTCTGGGTTGTTGCGCCAGCGTTCGAGCAGTCGGGCGTCGGACATTGCATCAGCTATACCCATCCGATGATGATGGCAAAGCTGGGTGAACGCCGGTTTGCGGCCGAAGGGTCGCCGGCGGATTGCGTGTTGGCAGGCGTGCATGACGTGATGAAGGATAACCCGCCCGATCTGGTGCTTTCGGGTGTGAACCGTGGCAACAACTCGGCCGAGAATGCGCTGTATTCGGGGACTTTGGGTGGCGCGATGGAGGCCGCGTTGCAGGGTATTCCCGCAATTGCGCTGTCACAGTATTTCGGGCCGCGCAATCTGGGGCTGGATGATCCATTTGAAACGGCGACGCGACACGGGGTGGATCTGGTGCGGCGCATTCTGGATGCAACGCCTGCGGATCAGCCGGATTACCGTTTGTTTTACAACGTTAATTTCCCACCCGTACCAGCGGACGAAGTGTTGGGAACCCGTGTGGTCCCGCAAGGGTTTCGCCGGGACACGCATTTCGGGGTAGAGCCGCACAGCTCGCCCTCGGGGCGGCGGTTTTTGTGGATCAAGGGCGGTTATCAACACAATCCCACGGCGCCGGGCACCGATGCCGCCGTTAATCTGGAAGGTTACACCTCGGTCACGCCAATGCGGGCCGATCTGACCGCGCATGATGCGTTGGAGGAGTTGAAGGCAATCGAATGAACGGACTGAGCCCAGAAACCAAGATGCAGTTCCTGTTTGCCCTGCGGTCGCGCGGGGTAACGGATGCGCGTGTTCTGGAGGCGATGGAAGGGATCGACCGCGGTCAGTTCGTCAAGGGCCTGTTTTCCGAGCGTGCCTATGAGGATACGCCGCTGCCGATTGCCTGCGGTCAGACGATCAGCCAGCCGTCGGTGGTGGGTTTGATGACACAGGCGCTGGACGTGCGTCCGCGCGACACCGTTCTGGAGATCGGGACCGGGTCGGGTTATCAGGCGGCAGTGCTGGCAAAGCTGGCGCGCCGGGTTTACACGGTAGAACGTCACAAGCGATTGGTCCGGGAAACCAGCCAGTTGTTCAGGGATCTAGGGCTGAGCAACGTGACCGCAATGCTGTCGGATGGTTCCTATGGATTGCCCGAACAGGCACCCTTTGACCGTATCATTGTAACCGCTGCTGCAGAAGATCCGCCGGGGCCGCTCTTGGCGCAGCTCAAAATCGGCGGTATCATGGTATTACCGGTAGGACAGTCGGATGCGGTTCAGACCCTTATCAGGGTACGGCGAACCGAAACCGGTCTGGACTATGACGAATTATTGCCCGTCCGCTTCGTGCCCTTGTTAGAGGGAATTGGAAAAGACGAGGTTTAGAGTTTATTCTGCTTAATACGCCACAACCCCGGTCAACAGGGGCGGGCATTGAGGATAGCGAAATGAGAGCAGTTTCCATATCAAGTTTTCGCCGTTGCACGACGGCATTCGCAGCCGTGGCTGTTTTAGCCGGGTGTGAGGGGCCGCTGGATTACGATCTGCGCGGGCAGGTCGGTGGGTTTTCCACCACACCGGCCGCCCAGTCTGCGACCAGCAGCAGACCGACACCAGACGCGCGCGGTGTCATATCATATCCAAATTACCAGGTGGCCGTGGCACGAACCGGTGACAGCGTCAGCGACGTTGCCGCGCGTGTTGGTTTGCCTGCCGGTGAACTGGCGCGGTTCAACGGGCTGAACCCCAGCGACGGTTTGCGTGGCGGCGAAGTTTTGGCGCTGCCGCGTTCGGTGGGCGGTGCAAGTAACGTAGACATCGCCTCGATCGCGACGACGGCGATAGACGATGCGCCGGAAACCGGATCGGTTCAGACCACAACACTGGAACCGGCAAAACCGGCACCTGTTCAGGTTGCCGCCGGGCCGGAACCTGTTCGACACAAGGTTAAACGGGGTGAAACCGCATACACGATTTCAAGGCTTTATCAGGTTCCGGTAGAAGCCTTGGCGGAATGGAACGGGTTGGGGTCTGATTTCACGGTGCGTGAAGGTCAGTACCTGTTGATTCCGGTCAAGAACCAGGCGGCACCCAGAACTACAGAAGTGGCCTCGGCAACGGCCCCGTCGACGATAACGCAACCCGGACAAGGGTCGCCCACGCCGACGCCGCCAAGCGCCACACAGCCCCTGCCAGACGAAAAAGTGGCACCGTTGACGCCCGCGCCTGATGTTACCGCGGCAGCGCCGACCAGATCGGGTGGTTCGGCGCTGGCATTGCCGGTGGTTGGCAAGATCGTCCGCCCCTACAGCAAGGGCAAGAACGAAGGAATTGATATCGCAGCTGCACCCGGAACGCCCGTAACGGCGGCTGAGGCCGGCACCGTCGCGGCCATCACTGCGGATGCGGATCAGGTTCCTATCATCGTTATCCGGCACAAAAACGATCTGTTGACCGTTTACGCGAACGTGGATGCGATTACCGTCAAGAAAGGTGCGCGCGTGAAGCGCGGACAAAAGATTGCCGCGCTACGGGGCGGGGACAATGCCTATGTCCATTTCGAAGTGCGAAAAGGATTTGAGTCTGTCGATCCCGGACCATACCTGAAATAGTTTTGGGCGGCCCACGCAGGGCCGCCGTTTTACACATGAATATCAGGCATCTGTATGACCGGCTTCAGGCGGTGGGATCATAGTCACTCAACCGTTTTCCCGGTTCGTCGGCAAAGATTTCAGGCAGGGGTTTGACGGCCTCGATCAGGTCGATGCGGAACACGCGAAATGCATCGCGCAAGTCACACCACGCCGTCAGCGTCCACACGCGGCCCCAGTACTCCATATGAAGCGGGCGAATGGTGCGTTCCGTCAACACTCCGTCAATGCGTCTGTAGGTCAGGTGCAGTTTCTGGCGCGATTTGATGGCGGCACGGATCGGCGCCATAAAAGCCAGCCCTCGGGCGGCGTCTGCAAATGGGTAAACTGCGAATTTCCACGCATCCGCCTCGGCCACGACCTGCGTCGGCAGAACTGCGTCGATCTTATCTGCCAGGGATTCGGCGGCGGATTTCAGATCGGGATCGGCGGCCTCGGCGACGATAGCCATGCCAAGGTTAAGCGCCTCAAGCTCTGCCGGGGTCAGGTTTAGTGGCGGCAGCGTGATTTGTTCGCGCACCATGTAGCCCACGCCACGCTCTCCCTCGACAGGGACGCCCGAGGCCACGAGGGTATCCATGTCACGATAGATCGTTCGAACCGACACCTCGAGCCGGTCCGCGATGTCCTGCGCGCGGTGCAGTTCACCGTCGCGCAGGATCTGGATGATATCGAACAGGCGGTCAGTGCGGCGCATGGTCTACCCTGGACACGCCGCAATGTCCGTCGTCAAGCGGTCATATCCCACAGAACATGTTCGTGGCGCATTTGTACGCTGTCTGGCTGAATCGCGGCCATCAACGCCGGTGCGAAATCCTGTTGCGGGAATTGTGCCGCTGCCTCTTGCGCCGCTTTCATGTCTTGCCAAACGACATAATCGGTCCAGCGGCCATCGTCACCCTGACTTAGTTGACGGTGTGTAAATCCGGGCGCTGTGCGCACGAATTCTTCGGTCGTGCGACTCAGTTGAACGAATTCGTCGGGATTGACGCCATTGGCTAGCGTGAATGTGACGATTTCTGCGACATGGGACATTTTGTTCTCCGTGGTTTGTGTGTCGATGGGGTAGACCTAGACACATGCAACTGACATAAACCTGTCAGTTGTGACTATGGCTCTGCAAGAAAAATCGAAATCACGGCAAAATTGATGGCCTGAGGCGGGTCGAAACCTTTTGCAGGCCAGCGCAGAGGCGTAAACACAACCCGAATTCGAATATCCGGCGCAGGTATGCGCTGACTTCAGAGGAGAAAAGACATGCTCAACAATATCGGCCTTCCCGGTCTTCTGCTGATCGCCGTTGTGGTGCTGGTGCTGTTCGGCCGTGGCAAGATCAGCTCGCTTATGGGCGAAGTAGGCAAAGGCATCACTGCGTTCAAGAAAGGCGTCAAGGACGGCACCGAAGAGCTGGAACAGGATGCTTCGGAGATTGCCAAGGACGTCACGCCCGAGACCGACAAAGACAAGGTCTAAACGCGCATGTTTGATCTGGGCTGGACCGAGCTTTTGGTCATCGGCATCGTTGCTTTGATTGTGGTGGGTCCCAAGGACCTGCCGGTGCTGTTCCGCAACGTTGGACGGTGGGTCGGCAAGGCGCGCGGCATGGCGCGCGAGTTTAGCCGGGCAATGAACGATGCGGCGGACGAGGCTGGCGTGAATGATATCCGCAAGGGATTGAACGCGGCGGCTAACCCTGTGGGCACGACCATGGACAGCGTCAAGGAAGCCGCGCAAGACATGGCCAAAAGTATCGATCCGACCAAGTTCGATTCCGAAAGCGAGACCGGCAAGCTGGCGGCAGAGCGTGCCGAACAGGCCAAGAAAATTCAGGCCTCTACCGCGCGGGCGGCTGCTGATCGCAAGGCCAGAGAAGCCGCCGAGGCGTTGGCCAAGGCCGAAGAGGCCGAGGCAGCACTGAATACCGAAAGCAAAACATGAGTAAGACAGACGAGATCGAAGATTCCTCGGCCCCGTTGATCGAGCATCTGACCGAACTGCGTACCCGTCTGATCCGGTCGGTACTGGCGTTTATCGTTGGTATCGTACTGGCGTTTGTGGTTGCAGAACCAATTCTGCAATTCCTGCTGACCCCGATCGAGGCAACCCTGCGTGACCTGGGTGATCCGTCGCCGACGCTGCAGTATACCTCGCCGCAGGAATACCTGTTCACGCTGTTTCGGATATCCATGGTGTTTGGCTTTGTTCTGGCGTTTCCGGTTATTTCCTATCAGATGTGGCGCTTTGTGGCGCCGGGCCTGTACCGATCCGAAAAAGGCGCCTTTTTGCCGTTTCTGATTGCGTCGCCTTTCATGTTCCTGCTGGGCGCGGCATTTGCGCAATTCGTGGTGACGCCGCTGGCAATGCAATTCTTTCTGGGCTTTGCCGATGTCAGTTCGATTTTTGCCAACCTGCTGGCCAATCCGACAGGCGATGTACCGTCCGAGGTGGCCGTCGTACCCGAAACCGGCGATGGGGTGAAAATCACCTTTTTCGGTAAGGTGAACGAGTCGCTGGACATAACGCTGAAATTCATCATTGCCTTCGGTCTTTGCTTTCAGTTGCCCGTTCTTCTGACATTGATGGGCAAGGCCGGTCTGGTCAGCGCCGAAGGCCTGGGCGGTGTGCGCAAATACGCAATGGTCGGCATTCTGGTGCTGGCGGCGCTGGTCACCCCGCCGGATGTCGTCACTCAGGTTATTCTGTTTATCGTGGTCTACGGCCTGTACGAGGTTTCGATCTTCCTCGTGGCCCGCGTAGAACAAAAGCGCGAAGAGCAGTTGCGCGCCGATGGCTATTATGACGATGAAGAAGCCGCTGACGACGAAATGATGGACGATATTGAAAACGAAGACGGCAAGTAAGCCGATCAATAAAATCAGATTAAGGCGCGCAGGTTTTCGGCGCGCCTTTTTCTTTGACCGCTCTTGTTGAATGGCTGCGATCATGGTTTGAAGCCTGTCAGCAAGACCGGAGGAGCGCATGGACAGCCAAACCCTGAACCGTATTGCCGAAGCACTGGAACGGATGGCACCGGCACCGCTGGCGGCACCGGATTTCGACGCGGATCCAGCCTTTGTATGGCAAGTTGATCCTGACAGGCTGGACCCTGTGGCGGACGTCAACCGGGTTGATCTGGAATTGCTGGTGGGCATCAACCGTTCGCGGGATACCCTGCTGGACAACACGCGCCGGTTTGCAAATGGGTACAAGGCGAACAACGCGCTGCTTTGGGGCGCGCGCGGCATGGGCAAGTCGAGCCTTGTCAAAGCGGTTCACGGAACATTGCTGGCCGAGTTTCCCGATCTGAAACTTGTCGAACTGCAGCGCGAGGATATGGGATCAGTCGCGCGCTTGCTGAACCACCTGCGTGCTGCACCGCATCGTTTCATCCTGTTCTGTGACGACCTGTCGTTCAGCCATGACGACCAACACTATAAATCGCTCAAGGCCGTGCTGGACGGTGGGATCGAGGGGCGGCCGGAAAACGTGGTGTTTTATGCCACGTCCAACCGCCGTCACCTGATGCCACGGGACATGATCGAAAACGAACGCTCTACGGCAATCAACCCGTCCGAAGCGGTCGAGGAAAAGGTATCTCTGTCAGATCGGTTCGGGTTGTGGCTGGGATTCCACCCCTGCGATCAGGACGAATACCTTGCCATGATCAATCGCTATTGCGACGCCTATGGCGTCAAGGCCGATCCTGACACCTTACGCGCCGAGGCAATCGAATGGCAGGCCACCCGTGGTGCCAGATCAGGCCGGGTGGCATGGCAGTTCTTTGTTGATCTCGCCGGGCGGAACAACGTTCATATCTCGTGAAAACAGCGCCTGTTGGGTGCTGCATCTTCATCTTTTCCAAAATACCCCGGCCGGGGGCTTGGCCCGAAGGGCCAATATCATAGCTGCGACAGTATCCGCGCCGCCTCGTCAGCAGGAGAGGCCAATACAGAGCGATCTTCGCCCGGATGAAAACGAGCGCGCAGGGCTGTTGCCATCGGTGCGGGTTCCAGGATCGTTACACGAGGCCCGGTTCGCACTGTTTCAGCGGCCCAGCTGCGTGCAAGTGCCATCTGCGCGGCCTTGGTGGCGCCATAGGTGCTAAAGAACTTTTCCCCGGCTTTTTGATCGTCGAAAAACACCGCCTGACCAGCCTCGCCCAGCAATGGCGCAACGTAGGGTATCAGGACCGAGGTCGCATTCGCATTGACGTCGATAGATTTAGACCAATCCTTCGCGTCGATAAACGGGGCAGGGGTCAGGGGTGACGCGTGAATTGCGGTGTGCATCCACAGGTCCAGCTTGCCCCAGCGATCATAGATGCCACGGCACAGCGTTGCCATTGCATTGGCATCGGCGATGTCCATCGGTGCCAGTGTGGCAGAGCCGCCCTTGGCCTGAATGCGGTCGTCCAGATCCTCCAGTCCGCCCGTGGTACGGGCGACGGCGACGATGTGGTATTCCGGCGCAAGTGCTTCGGAAAGTGCGGCGCCTAGACCGCGCGAAGCTCCGGTTACGAGGGCAATTTTTGTTTGATCGGTCATGACTGCGGTTTGAACGCCAACGCGCGGGGCGTCAAGTCAGGATCAGCTACCGGGGATGGCGATCCTCTTGGTCTGGCCGCTTTGTTGCAGCATTATTCCGTGTTCGTCGATGGCAATTATGGTTCCGGTTCCAAAGCGGCTACCGCGTTTCACCTCTTTGACTCGGCCCGACGACATGCGAACCAATGCACGCAGATCGTTCTTTGGCCCGAAGATACCCAGGACCGAAATGGCACTTTTGGTAAGGGCGCCTTTTTGCGTCGCCGCGCTTTTGACGGTTGAATTTGACATGACTTGCGGCCGGATTGTCGTTCCGGCCCCTTTCTCGTTACCAGTAACTGAACAGCGCGCTGGCTATCAGTTGCACGTATTGACGAAAAGCAATTGATGAGATTCTGGCGAAGTCTTGCCGCTCAATGGCCCAACAAAATAAGGGCCCTTAAGGGCCCACAGTTCGAACACGTTGATACCAGTCGCTATTCAGCGGCTGGTTGCATCTTGAACCCTTTTTCAATCATGTCCGCCGGAATCACGGGATACTCGCCCGAGAAGCAGGCGTCGCAGTACTGGGGGCAATCGTTGTCGCGCCCCTGTGATTCGCCAACTGCACGGTAGAGCCCGTCGAGAGAAATGAATTTCAGGCTGTCCACGGCAAGATGTTCTGCCATTTCGGCTTCGGTCATGTTTGCCGCCAACAGTTTCTCGCGCTGCGGGGTATCCACGCCGTAAAAGCAAGGCCAGGCGGTTGGCGGGGATGCAATGCGGAAATGCACCTCTTTCGCGCCTGCGTCGAGGATCATTTCCTTGATCTTGCGGCTTGTAGTGCCACGCACGACCGAGTCGTCCACCAGTATGACGCGCTTGCCGCGGATCAGGGCGCGATTCACGTTCAGCTTTAGTCGCACACCCATGTTGCGGATCTGTTCGGTCGGCTCGATAAAGGTGCGGCCCATGTACTGATTGCGGATGATGCCCATCGCATATGGGATGCCGGATTCCAGCGAAAACCCGATTGCAGCCGGTGTGCCGCTGTCGGGGACGGGGCAAACAAGGTCTGCGTCAACAGGGCTTTCCTTGGCCAGTTCCCGACCGATCGCTTCGCGTGTTTCATAGACCGAGCGGCCACCTAGGATCGAATCCGGGCGCGAGAAATAGACGTGTTCAAAGATACAGAAACGCGATGGTTGCGGGCGGAAGGGGAAATGGCTTTCTACCCCGTTTTTTCCGGTTATGACCACCATTTCGCCCGGTCGTATCTCGCGGATAAACTCTGCGCCGATGATATCCAGCGCGCATGTTTCCGATGACAGGCACCAGCCATCGCCGATTTTACCCAGAACCAACGGGCGCACACCCAGCGGATCACGGACACCGATCAGCTTGGTTCTGGTCATCGCGACAACAGAGAACGCGCCTTCGACACGGCGCAGGGCGTCTTCCATCCGTTCGGGGATGTTGCGTTGCAGGGATCGCGCCATCAGGTGAATGATGCATTCACTGTCGGATGAGGACTGAAAAATCGAGCCGCGCTCGATCAGTTCACGCCGTAATGCGTCAGCATTTGTGATGTTGCCGTTATGGGCTATGGCCGCGCCGCCCATCGAAAACTCGCCAAAAAAGGGCTGCACGTCGCGGATGGCTGTCTGACCCTTGGAACCGGCGGTGGAATAGCGCACATGCCCGATGCCTATTGGCCCCGGTAAGCTTTGCATTATGCCGGTCGAGGTAAAGTTATCGCGCACGTAGCCAAAGCGCCGGGCGGAGTTGAACCCAAGTTCGGGGTCGTGGGTTACGATCCCACCGGCCTCTTGTCCGCGATGCTGCAAGGCGTGCAGCCCGAGGGCGACAAAGCTGGCGGCGTCCTTGACGCCAACAACGCCAAATATACCGCATTCTTCACGTAATTTGTCGTCGTCAAATGGATGAGCGGGGGGCATCTGCGGGCTTTGCAATACAGGAAGCTCCGATTCCGTAATAGGGTTGGACCTGACATAATGGTTCAGGCGGCAGATGTCACCAAAGGATCACAATCGCGTTTTGCCGCAGGCGGAATGCTGTCGGCAACATTGTGGCTTTTGTTTATCTGAGGTGACATAGTCACGTAGCCTTGATGTCATTTTGCGCATGAGATCACCGAGACTTTCGAGCCTTAGAACGGAACGAGCATATGTGGGAACACAAGCCCAAAAAAGCTAAGGAAGAGCCCGTCAAGCGGCGGTGCCACAGGTGCCACGGGTCCGGTCGGGCGCCTTGTCAGATTTGCGGCGGATCGGGCGAAGTGATGAGAGGCAAAGATAACCTGGGCAAGCCGCAATTCAGTAAATGCGACGGATGCTTTGGATTGAAAGCCATTCGGTGTTCCAACTGTGGTGGCGACGGCTTTCTCTGACCCGCCGACAATCGCTTTGACGAAATGAAAAATGCCCGGCGAGTGGCCGGGCATTTTTGTGTTTCGTGTGTTCAAAAACGGATCAGTTGGTATCGCCGTCAGTGCTTTCTGTCGTCGCGGGCGCGTCAGAGGCTTCTGGCGCTTCTGTTGCTGCAGGCGCTTCCGAGGCTTCGGGTGCATCCGCAGCGGCGCACGAGGCGACAAGGTCTTCGTACTGTTGTGTAACCCAACCCAGCGCGGCCTCGGGGTTTTGTTCTTCGATTTGGGTGCTGAACTGGTCGAACACCTGAGCCGAGCGGCTTTCATCGACGATCGTGTACTTTTGGCCTGTCATGACCGTGTCGTAGACAAAGAATGCAATGGCCACCAGAAGCAGGCCGCGCGCAATCCCGAAGAAAAAGCCAAGCGCCTGATCCAGCCCGCCAATCGCCGAACGCTGAACCAGCGACGAAAACAGCGGTGTAAAGATACTGACAACGATCAGGGCCAGTGCAAACACGGCTGCAAAGCCCGTGATGACCGACAGTTCGCAACTGTCACGCAGGAAATCACCGACAACCGGAATTTCCTTGACCAACGGTACGGCCTGGGGTGCGAAAATGAATGCCAGAACTGCCGCTGCGACCCAGCCTGCGATGGCCATAACCTCGCGAACAAAGCCGCGGGAGTAGGCTAACAAGCCCGACAACACAACGATCAGGGCTACAACCCCGTCAATTATTGTAAAACCTTCCATGGTCCTCGCCTGTTTTTCTGCGCCTCTGGGGCGATCTTAACCTGCTCCGAACGTTTCGCCAACAAACCCAACCAAATCACTGGGCCGGGTGAGTGTCAGACCTGCCACAGTGCCTGTTTTGCCGCCAGCCGGAGCAATAGCTGCTGAGAAACCAAGTTTTTGCGCTTCTTTCAACCTGTTTTCTGTTTGAGAGGCTGGTCTAAGTGCCCCTGATAGCGAGATTTCTCCGAAAACTACGGTATCGGCGGGCAGGGGTGTGTCTTCTCGGGCACTAAGTAGGGCCGCGGCCACGGCCAAATCGGCGGCAGGTTCTGAAATTTTCAGCCCGCCCGCCACGTTCAGATAGACGTCGAGTCCCGTAAAGGGAACGCCGCACCGGGCCTCGAGCACGGCAAGGATCATCGCCAACCGGCCACTATCCCAGCCCACGACAGTGCGGCGGGGCTGAGAATGGGGCGAGGTCGCGACGAGCGCCTGCAATTCGACAAGAACAGGGCGCGTGCCTTCGATCCCGGCGAACACCGCCGATCCGGGGCTGGGCGCACCACGTTCCGACAGAAACAAGGCCGAAGGATTGGTGACCTGCGCCAATCCCTTGCCGGTCATTTCAAACACGCCGATTTCATCAGCTGGGCCAAACCGGTTCTTGACTGCACGCAGAATTCGGAACTGGTGGCCGCGATCACCTTCAAAGTAGAGAACGGTGTCGACCATGTGTTCGACGACCCTAGGCCCGGCAATCTGACCTTCCTTGGTGACATGACCGACCAGAATGATCGAAACACCATGCCGTTTCGCAAAACTTGTAAGTTCATGCGCTGCTGCGCGGACCTGACTGACGGAACCGGGGGCGCTGTCGACATTGTCGGCCCACATGGTTTGAATCGAGTCGATGATCGCAAGACCGGGCTTTTCGGCCTCGAGCGTCGTGAGAATGTCGCGCAAATTCGTTTCGGCGGCCAATTGAACAGGGGCGTCTTCCAGTCCAAGCCGCCTGGCGCGCATTCGAACCTGTGCGCTGGCCTCTTCGCCGGAAACGTAGATTGTTTTGAGGCCGGAACGGGCAAATCGCGCTGCTGCCTGCAAAAGCAACGTGGATTTTCCGATACCCGGATCGCCGCCAACCAGAATGGCCGAGGCCGGGACAAGCCCGCCGCCAAGAACGCGGTCCAGTTCGTTTACGCCGCAAATTGTGCGCGGTGGCGGCGCCTCTTCGGTTGACAGATCAGACAAGGGAACAGATTGACCACGCTTGCCGCCCAGTGACTTGGACGCGGGGCCAGAGGACAGCGGAACGTCCTGTGAAATGGTGTTCCAATCGCCACAGGCGTCGCAACGCCCGGACCAACGGGAATGCGTGGCGCCGCACGCAGAACAGGAGAAGGTTTTTGTCTTTGCCATGCCGCCCTTGGTGCCCGACGAAGCACGGCTCTTCAAGCCCTTGCGGGATTGTTGCAACCTCGGCGCCGCGCCTTCAGGCCCAATGGACCATCAAGCGCGGCGGGCCCCCGAAGGGGCCGGGTCGTCATTCCGCAGCGCGTGGTGGTGACATTGCAATAACGCTTGCGGCCTTTGCATCGTTGTTATCGGATGGCGATTGCAGTTGTGTCGAAAGTTCTGGCAGCAGTTCAAAGAGCTCTTCGCGCAGGCGACCGAGTTGCGATTTCGCAATCGATTCCTCTATTTCCACGTCGCGTGTCCACTGGCGCAATTCGTGCATGACAACCTGAGCGTCCTCGATCCGTTCCTGGAACAGTTCGATTTCTTCTTGTCGTTGTTTCAGGAAAGTGCGGGCCCGGTTCACCTTGGCGTCGCCGTATAGGTCCGCCAGTTCGTGACTGACCTGGCTCATCTGCGCGGCAAGTTCCAGAATTTCGGGCTCCAGCGCTTGCAGGTCGGGATGCTCACGCAAGAATGCCATCCTTTCTTTGACGGCATCAAATTCGGAGGCCAGTGCAAAAACGCCGTTGCGATCCGCGGCATGGGCCACCTGATAGGCTTCGACGATATCCCGCATTTGTAGCGAGAATTTTCGATGAGCATTTTCCAGGGCCATCATGCGGCCATTGGCGGGCAGGTAGAATGCCAGCATCAGGACCAGACAGGTAACGCCGATCTGAATATACATTCCGGCATCGGGAACAGGTGTCGGGCCTATCGCGGCCTGCATGGTCAGCCAAGGCCAGATACCAGCAGCGGATAACAGGGTTGCGGTCACCGCGAAAAGTGCAGCTGCGCAGATAAGGAAAAACGTCAGACGCAGAAAAATGTCTTGAAATTGCAATGTGATCGTATGGAGGGCGGCCATATGGTCCTACTCCTTTCGAAACCGGCAAAAATAGCGGTGTCCGAAGCGAAATGAACCGTGTCTATGGCAAATGATCCGCAACGGATCCGATTACTAAAAAACGTTTTGCTGCTCGAATGATGAATATCGTACTCAAATTTATGAGTTCAATCAATCAGGTCTGATCGTTTCGTGATCTAAGTTGCACTTCCGTAATATGACCCAGTGCGATTGACGCCAGAATGCAGCCGGTGAACAGGTACAGACCCCATGCTGTTTCAATGGTGGCATAGGATATGCCCTTGGCCAACGTAATATAAAGCGCAATCAGGAAGATATCGGCCATCGCCAGTTTACCAAGTATGTGAAGGGCGGGCTGAACACGCGGGTCCAGCAGGTTCCATTGAACCAGAGCGGTGCGAATGGTTTTCATGTACGGGGCAAACAGGGCAAAGGCTGTCACGACAAGGGCCAGAAACACATCCGACCGCCACAGGGATTGCAGGCCGGTGATCACGCTGATCTCGCTGAGGCCAAAGATCGGCAACAGACCCGCACGCATCAGCGGGGCGAACCACGCGATGGGATAGAGGATTAAGAGGGAGAGTGTGGCGATGCGAAGGGTCATGATTATCGCACCGCCTCGATCGGGCCCTCGGCGCTGCCGCTTATGAACTGTTCCAGATAAGGATCGCCAGAGGTGTCCATTTGTGCAACGGGGCCGGTCCACTGAATCACGCCGTCATGCAGCATCGCAACATTGTCGGCAATCGCACGGACCGAGCTCATGTCGTGGGTGATGGTCATGGCGGTTGCGCCCATCTCGGTCACGATTTCGCGGATCAGGTCGTTGATGACGCTGGACATGATCGGGTCCAGCCCGGTGGTGGGTTCGTCGAAAAAGATGATCTCGGGCTCGGCGGCGATGGCGCGGGCCAGGCCAACACGTTTTTGCATGCCGCCGGACAGTTCCGATGGAAACAGGTCCGCGACTTTGGCACGCAGGCCGACGCGACGCAGTTTATCAATGGCGATTTCCCGCGCCTCGTCCACGGGCCGTTTGAGCGATCCGCGCAGCAGGCGAAAGGCAACGTTTTGCCAGACCGGCAGCGAGTCAAACAGCGCGCCGCCCTGAAACAGCATCCCAAAGCGTGCCAGAAATGCATCGCGGTCGCCAGTCGTGGCGTCCTTGCCATCGACGTAAATCGTTCCGCTGTCAGGTGTAATCAGGCCAAGAATGCATTTCAGTGCCACGGATTTGCCAGTGCCGGAACCGCCGATGATAACCATCGACGTGCCTTGAGGGATTTCAAGGTTCATGCCCTGTAAGACGTGATTGTCGCCAAAGGCCTTATGTACGTTCTCCATCCGGATCATAGCGAGAAGAACACCCCTGTCAGAACAAAGTTGGCAGCGAGGATCAGAACAGCGGCGGCCTCGACCGAGCCCTTGGTGGCGCGGCCCACGCCCTGCGCACCGCGACCCGAGGTCATCCCGTAATAGCAGCCCATGACCGCCGCGATCACGCCAAAGGCCGCGCCTTTGACAAGCGACGAGACGATGTCGCGTAGTTCGAGGAAATCGACCGTGTTTTTCAGATAGGCAGAGGGGTTGAAACCCAGATTCTGTGTGGCAACGACGTACCCGCCGGCGATGCCGATAATGTCCCCGACACCGACAAGTATCGGAACGGTTATCAGCGCGGCCAGAACGCGCGGGGCGGTCAGGTATTTCATTGGGTGGGTCGACAGGGTGACCAGCGCGTCGATCTGTTCAGTGACTTTCATCGTCGCAATTTCTGCCGCGATGGAAGAGGTGACACGCGCGGCGATCATCAGGCCAACCAAAACGGGGCCAAGTTCGCGGACCATACCGATGGCCACGATCTGGGGAACCACGGCCTCGGCGTTGAAGCGGGCACCGCCGGCGTAGATTTGCAG
>JBPCWT010000299.1:0-4398 GCA_051009255.1 Ruegeria sp.
GCGCAGGCCGTCGAAGAAATTCTGGGTGTTTCGCTGGCAAGTAGTATCACCCGCCACGCCCGCAGCAGCGATCTGGTGCAGGCGGTTCAGACAGATGCCTTTGCCATCGGAATCGCCAGTTATGCCGAGGCGCAATCGGCGCGGGTTCTGTCGTTGGCAGGGGGGTGCGAATACGCCCTGACCGCGACACGGCAGTCGATCAAGACCGAAGATTACCCGCTGACATCGCCCATGTTCCTTTACCTGCCGAACCGGCGGCTGCCCAAGATCGCCCGACAGTTCCTGGCCTATACACAAGGCCCCGAGGCGCAGATGGTCATCCGACAGGCCGGGTTTGTGGATCAGACCCCCGAAACCGTTCGTCTGGGTCTGCAAGGTGACAGGCTGGCAAATGCCATTGCAGCAGGCGGTTCCGAAGTTGGTCTGGAAGAGTTGCAGCGCATGATTGAAACATTGCGGCCCATGTCGCGGCTGTCATTGTCATTCCGGTTCGAGGCCGGGTCATCGCGCCCGAATGCGCAATCGCGGTCGAACATCCTGCATCTGGCGCAGGCGTTGGAAAGCGGGTCGTATGATGCACGAAAGCTTGTATTTGTTGGATTCAGCGATGGTGATGGTGCAGCGGTCAGCAATACCCGCATTGCCATGCGCCGGGCGCAGACCGTGCGAAACTCGGTTCTGAGCGCCGTTGAAACCGCTGTTCCTGAAAGCGTCGACATTCAGGTTGAAGGATTTGGCGAGGCGATGCCGATGGCCTGCGATGACACGGAATGGGGCCGAAAGGTCAATCGTAGGGTCGAAGTCTGGGTTCAGTAGCCGCTATAGATACCCCTTGGACCGAAAGCTGAGCTCTGTCGATTTGCCGATGATCAGGTGATCGTGCAGGGTCAGGCCCAGCGCGCCGCACGCATCCTGAATGCGGCCAGTCATGTCAATGTCGGATTGCGATGGCGTCGGGTCCCCGGACGGGTGGTTATGCACCAGGATCAGGGCCGAGGCATTCAGTTCCAGCGCCCTTTTGGCAACCTCTCGTGGATAGACGGGGACATGATCCACGGTTCCCCTGGCCTGCTCTTCGTCCGCGATCAGCGCGTTCTTTCGGTCCAGGTAGAAGACGCGGAACTGTTCCGTTTCGCCATGGGCCATGGTGGTGTGGCAATAGTCCAGCAACGCGTCCCAGCCCGAGATCACGTGCCGCTGTATCACCCGCGCCCGGGCCATGCGGTGTGCGCAAGCCTCGAGTATTTTCAGATCGGTTATTACGGTATCACCGACGCCTTTGATGGCGCGCAAACGTTCGACCGGTGCGGTCAGAACGCGGTTAAAGTCGCCGAATTCGTCTATCAGCCGCCGCGCCAGCGGTTTTACATCCTGCCGGGGGATCGCGCGGAACAGGACCAGTTCCAGCAGTTCATAATCCGGCATGGCGGCAGACCCGCCCGCCATGAAACGTTGGCGCAAGCGCTGGCGGTGATCCCTGATATACGAAGGCAAACGCCCCGACGGCATCGGCTGTGCCGGTGCTTCGTCCGCGTCAAACAGCATGGGGGCTTCGCCAAAAGCATCCTGAGTCATGCCCCCAACCTTGAGGCAGAATCGGTTTCTGATTGGTTAAAGCGTCTCGCCTGCCATTCGCGCGGTGGCCCGGCGCACGATCATGTGCAGCACGATCGAAAACACGCCAAGGGTCAGCATTGCAGCGAACATCAGATCCGTCTTGGCGCGGCCATTGGCAAGAAGCATCAGGTATCCCAGACCTTTCGAGGATCCCACCCATTCACCGATGACCGCCCCGATTGGCGCATAAACCGCGGCCAACCGCATACCCGACGCCAGCGAAGGCAAGGCTGCCGGAATTCGGATATGCCACAGAACAGCGCGTGGTCCGGCCTGCATTGTGCGGGCCAGGTCCAGATAACCGGGCGGTGTTCGCATTAAGCCATCAAAAAACGACGACGTGATTGGAAAGTAGATTATCAAGACCGCCATCGCCACCTTGGACCACAGGCCGTATCCCAGCCACAGGGTCAGCAATGGTGCCAGTGCGAAAACCGGCAACGCCTGCGTAAACACCAACATCGGTTGCACCAGAACCCGCGCGGCGCGCGAGTTTGCCAGCTGCAACGCCGTAACCACCCCCAAGACCGTGCCGCAAGCCATTCCGATCACGACTTCGACTGCGGTGATCCACGTGTGTTCGGCAATCAGCCAGCGGTTTTGCCACCAGGTTTCGGCCACCAGGACCGGCCCCGGCAAGATGAACTTTGGCAGGCCAGTCACGGTGACGAACCCTTGCCATATGGCAAGGGCAAACAGGGTTGCGGCAAGGGCCGACAGATACTTCATGCCGCGTCCTCGCGCAGCAGCCGCAGCAGCGCGCCCTGCGTTTCCAATGTTTCCAGATCGTCCACATGGCGCGGCGCGGGGGCGTGGGGCGGCTGACACGGTGTCAGGCCGCGCGCAGTCATGACAAGGATGGATTGGCCCAAACGTGCGGCCTCGCCCGGATCATGGGTTACCAACAATACGGTGCGGCCTTGCAGGGCTTCGGCGGCCAAATCCTGCATATCGGCACGGGTGCGGGCATCAAGGGCCGAAAACGGCTCGTCCAGCAGAACGATGGGCCGATCCTCCATCAGCGTACGGGCCAGCGCAACCCGCTGACGCTGCCCGCCTGACAGCTCTGCCGGTTTCTTGGTCATATGGTCCTGCAGGCGCATCCGTTCGATCAGGCGATCACGCCGCCCAAGATCGACCTTTTTACCACGCAAACGCGCCCCGATCGAGACGTTCTGCGCCACCGTGGCCCAAAGCAGCAACAGGTCGTCCTGCGCCATATAGGCGACGCGGTCGCCAACCGGTATCGCATCACTGGCCGTAATGTCGCCTGCAAACTCCGCGCCCGTGTCCAACCCAGCGATCAAACGCAACACTGTGGTCTTGCCAACACCCGACCCACCCAAAAGACAGGTCCATTCCCCTGCTGCAAGGGTCAGAGTTAAGGGCGCAAACAGGGGCGCACCGTCAATGCTGGCATGTCCGTCAAAATTCAGGGCGGGCGCAGAGGTCATGATGTCAAGTTATTTCCCTATTAGAGCCTGCTTCATCTCACGATCCTGCTGATCTGTCCCGTCACTGCGCGGTCACGTCAATCGCAATATCGCTGACCGGGTTGACGTTGTCGATCATACCGCTTTCTTTCCGAAATGCCTCGAACCGGGCATATCGGCCTGCGTCAAACCCTGCCGGGCGCAGCGCAAATCTGGGCAGCGTGTCCACCCAGGCGCGGGCATTCAGCTCGTCCTGCAGTTCGGTCGACGTTGCAGCAAAGATTTCCCAGCTTTTTTCCGGGTTGTTGACGATGTACTGCGTCGCTTTTTCTGTCGCGGCCAGAAAGCGGGCGATTTTGTCGGCATCCATCCTGTCAGGATTTGCAACATAGATCAGCTCGTCATAAGGCGGAACACCTTCTTCTTCGATATAGAAACACCGGCCTTCGACGCCTTCGATCTCCATCTGGTTCAGTTCAAAATTGCGGAACGCGCCTATCACGGCATCAACCTGACCCGTCATCAGCGACGGGGACAGCGAGAAGTTAACGTTTATCATCTCGATGTCGTCCAACCCGATGTCGTGTTGGCCCAGCATCGCGGTCAAAATCGCCTCTTCGACACCGGCAACGGAAAACCCGATTTTCTTGCCCTTGAGGTCAGCCAGCGAGGTTATCGGCCCGTCCTTGAGCACCAACAGGCAGTTCAGTGGCGTGGCCACAAGGGTTCCGACACGTTTCAGCGGCAGTCCTTCGTGGATCTGAAGGTGCAGTTGCGGCTGGTATGACACGGCCAGGTCCGCCTGACCGGCGGCAACAAGGCGTGGCGGCGCGGATGGGTCGGCGGGTGCTACAACCTCTACCTCTAGCCCCTGCTCGGCAAAATAGCCGTTTTCCTGTGCCACGATAATGGGTCCGTGATCGGGATTGACGAACCAGTCCAGCAGCAAGGTCATTTTGTCTTCGGCCCATGCGGGCGCGGCGGCTAGCAGGGTGAATATGGTAATCAGCTTTTTCATCATTGCGTTTCCTTATGTTTATGAAGTTGAGGCCGCGACAAGGACAATCTCGCCCGGCCAATTGGGTTTAATCTGTTCCGCCGCACGCCAGGCGCGCAGGCCGGTGGCGCAGCACAGCGCCAACCGTTTCCCGTTTTTAGGGTCTAATTTGGCAATTTCATCGACCGTGGTTCGCTGGGCCGCGGGGTGAATTGGCACCGGTGCCTCGGCTTCGTTCCGCAGCTCGATTATCAGATCATCCTGTGTCAGCTGACTGGCCGATAAAAACGGGAAATTCTGTTCAGGCTCGGGCGCGTGGTCGAACCGGAAACCGGTGCTGCGACAGGTTCG
>JBPCWT010000300.1:0-8199 GCA_051009255.1 Ruegeria sp.
GGAGGGCGGATGCTGTCATGGCTTATCACCGCATCGACGCGCGATATCTCGTTGATCGTGCTGGATTCGAACCAGGGCGCAATCCGGTTTTATGAACGGCATGGGTTTGCCGTCGAAGCGACTGAACCGCTTGTGAAAGGAGACTGGCAAGTTGACGGTGAGGCATGGATTTTGATGCGTCGGCGCAAAGAGCTACGCCCATAGGGACAGTCCTGCGCGAACTGGCCCGATCAGCTACCCGCATTTTCGGTCCGTGGACCTGTCGGTGACAAGCGGGGTCATGTTCTTAGAACCTGTTCCTTGTCTGTTTGACCTCTTCATAGGTGCCCAGATCGCGCAGCACGTAATCGGGCAGCGTCACAAGGTCTGTGTGGCGCAGGTATCCTTGCCGATCACGACGCGGCGCCGGAAGTATTTGCCTGATCTTCCTCCATAAAGATTTCATGGCGGATCCCCTTTGGTTTAACTTGGTGATCCAAACCATGACGAACCGGTTCAACCAGCGCTTGAAGGTCGTCCTGGTTTATTCCTGAGAAACCGCCTAGGGCGCCCGGTTTGTGGGCCGAACTTGCGGAAATTCATCCATCATGGATGTGAGAGAACCGGCGATGGCGATTTTACAGCAGCCCGGCCGCCTGAAACCCTTTGGCCCAATGTTCCCGATCTTCGTCGCGGCGAAAGTACCGGTTCATGGTCGCCATAAAACCCAGCATTTTGAAATCGGGAGGGCGTAAACTGAGGAAGGTCGCTGCATGGTCCCGTGCCTGATCGGGATGGCCTGTCATGGCGTAACAGGCCGCCAAATAGGCGGTGGTGTGTTCGCTGGGATGATCCCAGCGATGATACTCTGCGATCGCCTCTTGATACGATCCCAGCAGATACAGCGACTCGATCAGCCCCTCGCGGTAGTAGGACGGAAATAACGGGTCCAGCCGCATGGCCCTGTGTTGATGTTCAACCGCCAATTCATGTTGGCCAACCGCACACAGGATGTTGCCACGGATATGCAGCGCTTTGACATAGTTCGGGTTCAGCCGCAGCGCCATTTCGCTGAAGTTAAGCGCGCCGTCGCTGTCGCCCGCAAATGCCAGCGCCAATGCCGCCTTTGTCAGAACGCGCTCGTCTTGGTTGACAAGGGCCAGCGCACGCCGCGCGTGGTGCAGAACGCGCTGCAAATGAACATCACCGTGCCCTGTTTCAAAGGCGGAATAGCCCAGAAGAACGGCCAGATGCGCGTGAGCCAGCGCAAAGTTTTCATCACGTTCAATCAGTTTTTCCATGTCGTCTGCAACGGAAACGGCAGTTTCGCCCATTCGCAGCGGCCAAATGATCTTGAGGTATTTCTGATAGGAACTGAGGTCTTCGGGATGCGCCCCGCGGCTTTTGTTAATCGTGTCGATGTGAATGCGGGTCGGCAGGACCGCCGCGATTTCCCGCGTGACCTGATCCTGAAGGTCAAACAGGTCTTCGGCGCTGGCTTCGAACCGGTCTGCCCACAGATGCTTGCCAAGTTCTGCATCCAGCACACGGGCCGTAACCCGCAGGCGAGTGCCCTGTTTCATGGCTGAACCCTGAACCACATATTTTGCCGAAAGCCGTGTGCCGATCTCTGATACCAGCGAGGTTTCATCATCGATTTTTCTGGCGGTGTCGTTGGCAAAGACGGTCAGATCACTGCATCTGGACAAGGCGATTGTGATTTCTTCGGTCAGGCTTTCGGCCAGAAAGTCCTTTTCGCCGGGTGGGGCATAATCCTGAAACGGCAGGACAACGACGCCCGGCGCATGGGTATCCGGCTTGGCGCGGGTGCCACCGTGCATGCCGTCAATCCTGGCCGTTATGCGGGGTGCGGTGCCTTCCTCGACCTCTGCGACAAAGCGATATCCCCGTTTGGGATAGGTGCGGATGGCCCTTTGTTCTGCTCCGCTGTCGTTCAGCGCGCGGCGCAACAGGTTGATGCGGGACGTGATCGTGGCATCCGAGACAAAGCGACCATCTCATATCTTGTCGACAAGCTCGTCCTTGCTGATGACGCGGTCGCGATGTTCAAGTAGCAATTGCAGCAGTTGAAACACCTGAGGTTCCATGTCCACAGGCCCGTCTGGCCCCATGACCTCGAGGCTTTCATGATTGATCTGGAATCCAAGGAATCTCTCGGTCATGGCAACACAGTATTGCCTGCAGAGTGACCGTTCCAGTTCTTTGAAATATTCACCGAGGACGCATTACTGTCAGAACCGTCGCAGCGTGTGGTTCAGGTCGCCTTGGCAAGCGATTGACGGTCGATGATTTCGGTTTGCAGTTGGAGCGAATTGCCCGGTGCGCTGCTTTCGATCATCTCGGTCAGTTCAAGTGCTGCCATTCGGCCCATTTCCCGATGGGGCACATGCACCGTGGTCAGGGCCGGGCTGACGATCCGGGCAAGCTCAATGTCGTCAAACCCTGTAATCGAGACATCCTCGGGGACGCGGATGCCCATTTTTCGGGCCTGCCGTATTGCCCCGACGGCCAGGACGTCGTTGCCGCAAAGAACCGCTGTGGGACGCGGGTCTTGCGACATCAACCGGGCGAACGCGTCTGATCCGTTTTCGATTTCGTATGAAGTTTCCACTATGGGCAGAGTGTCATCCGAAATGCCATTTTCCCTGATAGCGTCCCGGACACCTTCAATTCTAAGCCGCGCACGGTCGTTGCCCTGGCAGATGCCCGAGATCATGGCGATGCGCCGGTGACCCAGCTGGATAACCTTGTCCGCCAATGCGCGCATCGCCTGCCTGTTGTCGAAACCAATAGAGGGCGACCGTTTACCGGGGATGAATGACCACGCCACCAACACGGGGACGTTCTGTCGATCCAGATAATCATAGATGCCGGGGTCGCGGTCATGCCCGATCAGCAACAGCCCGTCAGCGCCACGGGCAACAAGATTGCGTATCTGTTCTTCTTCCACCTTGGGTTTGTAGGCGGAACTGGACACCAGCAAGGTGTAACCGCGTTTGTGAATTTCCTCCTGAAACGCCTGTAGCCCCCATGCAAAAATCGAATTTTCCATGGTTGGAATTATCGCGCCGATGGTGAATGTACGCTTTGCCGCCATGACCCGTGCCGCGAAATTCGGGGTATAGCCAAGCGCATCAACAGCGGCCATGACCCGCTTGCGCGTTGCCTCCAAAACCCGTTCGGGTTCGTTGAGGCATCTCGACACCGTGGCCGTCGAAACACCCGCTTTACTGGCCACGTCCTCCAATGTCGGAGCCGACCCAAATTTTGTCATTCGTAAATCCGCAATTCAATTTTCTTGAATTCTAACCGTATCGGGGCGTCGTGGAAAGCAGCAATGTAAGCCCTTGCATTTACCATGTAAGCGCTTACAAAGTGAGTTGAACCGATTCTACTGAGGAGTTCAGGAAATGTATCTCGTCGCATCCATCATCGTGTTTGCCATTTATTTTGCGAACGTGGCACTGGGTGCTTTCGCGAACAGCGCATTTCTTGGGGATGTGGGGGAAATGTTGGTTCTGTTCGCGGCCTCGATCCTGTTCGTTGTCGCAATTCTTAAAAAGGAAGCCGACCGCGACGCTAAGAACGGCGGCTGAATTTCCCATTGGGAGGAAAATCCATGAGCAACGACAGAAACGAGCTTGCGTCAGCAGAGCGCCGGAATTTTCTGAAGTTAAGTGCCAGCGGTGCATTCACGGCAGCGCTGGTTGCAGGTGCCGGTGGCGTCCTGTGGTCGTCCGAGGCTGTGGCCCAGACGGCAAAGGAAGAAAGCGAGCGCGAGAAAGCCGCCGATCACGTGATGACCATCGCGACGGCTTACGTGATGGGTGCATCGCGCAGCTATCCGATCATGCAGCTGGACCTGAAAGAAAACATCCAGAACGCAACGAACGGCAAGGTTTACGTCAAGCTGGCACCGGGTGGGCAGTTGGGCGCAGGTGGCGCGTTGGTTCAAAAAGTGCAGGGCGGCACAATTCAGGCCGCACAGCATTCGCTGTCGAACTTTGCGCCATTTGCATCGACCGTTGACCTGATTAACATGCCGTACCTGTGCGGCTCGAACCAGCGTTTCACCAACCTTGTCCACTCGGACACATGGAAAAACGAGGTTCACCCTAAGGTCGAGGCCGCTGGTTTCAAGGCTCTGTTCTATGTGGTGATCGATCCGCGGGTCGTGGCAGTTCGTCAGGGCGGTAACGCCATCATCACCCCGTCCGACATGAGCGGCGTGAAGTTCCGCGTTCCGGGTTCGAAAATGCTGCAGCAGTATTATCGCATGGCGGGCGCGAACCCGACTCCGGTGGCATGGGGTGAAACACCTTCGGCCATCAAACAGGGTGTTGCCGATGCTCTCGACCCGTCGGTTGGCGCGCTGTATGTCTTTGGTTTCAAGGACATTCTCAGCCACGTGACCTTTACGCAGGCGGTGCCGGACAGCCAAGTCTACTCATGCAACCTGGAATGGTTCAACTCGATGCCAGCCGACATACAGGAAGGCATCATGTGGGGCGCTGAAATGACCAGCCACCAGAACCTGTCCAAAGTTCCCTCGGCACGCGCGTTTGCGATGTCAGAGTTGAACAAGGCCGGTGTTGAATTCCATTCGCTTAGCGACGATCAGCTGGCCGAATGGAAAGATGCCGGTGGATACCAGCGGCCCGAATGGGACGAGTTCAAAACCGAACTGGCCGGATCAATGGACGCCTTTGCCAAGCTGGAAGAAGCTGCCGGCACACAAGGCAAGTACTACGTGCACGACGCATAAAAACCAAAGAACGGACGCCGGTCTGGCGTCCGTTCCCCTATTCAAAGCGACATGAACCGAAACGCCCCGATGCGCGGGATTCTGTGCCATGACGCTAAGTTGTCGAGGGAAAGATGTCATTTCTTCAGAAAATTGACCGGAACGCCGAGCGCTGGTTGCTGCTGGTATTCTACGTGATGCTGGTGATCACGATGGCGATCGAGGTCTTAAGGCGCGAGATCTTTGCGTATTCCTCGATCTGGGGCGAAGAGATCGTCCGCTATTCATTCATCTATCTGGCGTGGATCGGTGCCGCGGCTGCCGTCAAGGAACGCGCCCATATCCGCATTGACGTGCTGATGCACTATATCGGCCCACGGCCAAAAGCCGCGCTTTATATCTTTGGCGACCTGGTGATGTTCATTGTCGCGGTGATTGCGCTGTACTGGTCGTATGAGGCGGTCCATGTGTCGGCAAAGTTCGGTTCCGTGACTGACGGGCTGCGCGTGTCCAAGGTCTGGTTCCTGATGGCTGTGCCGACCGGTTTCGCGCTGATGATCTGGCGCCTTGTTCAATCCTTTTTGCGTGATCTCAAATCGCTTCGGGACGGTACCCCCGTCTTTGAAGGCGACAAGCTGTTTGATTGAGGAGAATCTAAATGCTGTGGAGTTCCCTCAACCAAACCGTTGAACTGGGATGGGATTTTTATCTTCCTGTCATCATGTTCGTGGGTCTTATCGCGCTGGCCGTTCCGGTCTGGGCCGCAATCGGTTCCGCCGCGATCACGATGCTTATCATGTCGGGCGATCTGCCGCTGAGCCTTGTTGGCGAAAGCCTGTTCACGGGAATAGACGCGTTTGCCCTGACCGCCGTGCCGCTATTCATCCTGACCGGTGACGTGCTGGTACGTACCGGGTTGTCGCGCAAGTTCCTGGACGTGGCCGAGGCGTTGACCTGTTTTGCCAAGGGTGGGTTTGGTTCCGCGACTGTTCTGGTTTGCGGTATGTTCGCGGCCATATCCGGCTCGGATGCAGCCGGTGCCGCCGCCGTGGGTCGCATGACGATCAACCGACTGGTCGAAAGCGGCTATCCCCGCCCCTATGCCTGCGCGCTGGTGGCTGCTGGTGCCTGTACCGGCATCCTGATCCCGCCATCCATCGCCTACATCATTATTGGTCTGGTTCTGGGTATATCCGCGTCAACCCTGTTTCTTGCGGCGCTTATACCGGGTCTGGCCATTCTGGTTTCGATACTGGTCACCAACATCATCATGAACCGTCTGTACCACTATGAAGGCGGTGGCATGATGTCGATGGGCGAATGGCTGGCGAATCTGGGTAAGGCGCTCAAGTCCGGCTGGTATGCATTTATCGTGCCCGGCATCATCTTTTACGGCATTTTTTCAGGCCGCCTGACACCAACCGAGGCGGGCGCTACCGCTGTTGTCGTCACGATCATCATGGGTTTCATCCTGCGGACGCTGACACTTGCAGATTTTCCGTCGATGCTGGTGAGTTCGGCCAAGGTGAACGGTGTCATCCTGCCGATCATCGCCTTTTCCGCACCGCTGGCCGAGGCGTTGGCGATTATGGGTGTGCCACAGGGTTTCGTAACTTCGGTAACTGCATTGACCGACGATCCTTACGTTCTGATCCTTTTGATGATCGGTATTCTGATTGCCGCTGGCTGCGTTATGGAAACGACGCCGAACATCGTGATCCTTGCGCCGATCCTAAAACCTCTGGCGGACAATATCGGCATGAACGAGATCCAGTTCTGTATCATGATGATTACCGCGCTGGGTGTAGGCTTTATCACTCCGCCGCTGGGTCTTAACCTGTTCGTGGTGTCCGGGATAACCGGGGAGTCGATCCTGAAGATCGCCGCGCGCGCCGTACCTTTTGTTCTGACCATGCTGGTTGTTGTCATTTTGATTGCATATGTGCCATCGCTGTCTACAACCTTGCTTCCTGATATCTATAAATAGGATTTGCTGAATATGCCTCGTGACTATCTGAAAAAGGCGACTCTAACTCCGCAAACTCATGCATCCGAGGTGCATGAGACGGTTAAGACCATTCTGGCGGACATCGAAACGGGCGGCGATGCGAAGGCGTTGGAATATGCCGCCAAGTTCGACAAATACGACGGCCGCGTTCTGCTTGGCCCGCAAGAGATCGAGGCCGCTTGTGCGTTGGTTCCCGAAAAGCTGAAGGCGGACATCCGGTTTGCACATGATAACGTGCGTCGGTTTGCCGAAACCCAGAAAGCAACTGTTTCAGATGTGCAGATGGAGGTCGTGCCCGGATTTGTCGCCGGTCAAAAGGCGATCCCGGTGGACGCGGCGGGATGTTACATTCCGGGCGGGCGTTACAGCCACATTGCCAGCGCCATTATGACAGTGACCACCGCCAAGGTGGCCGGTTGCCGTCACATTACCGCCTGTTCCCCACCCCGCCCGAACGAGGGTGTCGCGCCCGCGATCGTGTATGCCGCCCATATCTGTGGCGCAGACAGCATTCTGGCAATGGGCGGCGTTCAGGGCGTTGCGGCGATGACTTTTGGTTTGTTTGATCTGCCGCGCGCCAACATCCTTGTCGGGCCGGGCAACCAGTTCGTGGCCGAGGCGAAACGTATTCTGTATGGCAAGGTCGGGATCGACATGATTGCCGGGCCGACCGACAGCCTGATCCTTGCGGATGCAACGTCGGACGCGCATGTCGTGGCGACCGATCTGGTCAGTCAGGCCGAGCATGGTTACAACTCGCCGGTCTGGCTGGTGACGGATGACCGGGCGCTGGCCCTGAAAGTCATGGAGCTGGTTCCCCGGCTGATCGACGATCTTCCTGAACTGAACCGTGAGAACGCGTTTGCCGCGTGGCGTGACTATGCCGAGGTTATCGTTTGTTCGGATCGCGAGGAAATGGCGGCGTGCTCGGACTCGTACGCGCCCGAGCATCTGACGGTTCAGGCCGAGGATCTGGATTGGTGGCTGGACCGGCTGACCTGTTATGGTTCGCTGTTTCTGGGCGAAGAGACGACAGTTTCATATGGCGACAAGGCCACCGGGACGAACCACGTTCTGCCGACATCCGGCGCGGCCAGCTATACCGGGGGGCTGAGCGTCCACAAGTACATGAAAATCGTTACCTGGCAGCGTGCAACCCGCGAAGGATCCAAGTCGATTGCCGAGGCAACGGCCCGCATTTCCCGGTTGGAAGGGATGGAAGGCCATGCCCGCGCCGCCGATGTGCGGCTTGCCAAGTATTTCCCCGACGAACAGTTTGACCTGACCGCAGATGGATGACCCGCGTACGCTTTTTGACCTGACGGGCCGGGTTGCGTGCGTCACCGGCGCAAGCTCTGGTCTGGGTCGGCAGGCGGCCAAGGTTCTGGCCGCCGCCGGGGCGCGCGTGGTTGGCGTCGCACGCCGTGCCGATGCCCTGGCACAACTG
>JBPCWT010000301.1:0-4578 GCA_051009255.1 Ruegeria sp.
AACATCGTTCCCGCTGAGTGAACCTCATCTGCCAAACGCATTCTCCAGCGCAACTGACTGCGTAGGACGACCTATCGGACAGCGCCCTTGGGCTGCATGGTATAGGTAGAGCAAAGATTGCGATGGATCGGAAGCGCCCAAAAATCAAGTTATCATATTTATAAGTGCTATCGTGCTATGAGCAACCGAGACTAATTCGGCTTGGTCACTGCAAAACGCCATTTAGAAATTGGATAAAGACTGTTGCCAAGTATTCAGCCTCGACCGTGTTTTTGCGAAAAAACGCTCAATTCAATTACAACCTAATACATCCGTGGTCGAAATTTGATGATATCGACCATCGCGGTTTTTTGTTGCCCGCAGATTAGTCCTCAATCCCGGCTAATTTCAAACCCTCAAGGATCTTTGGCACATAGGTCGGGTCTTGGTAGGGCTGCAGTGACAAGCGGTCATGGTAAGAAAAATCAGGATGCAGTTTGCGAAGATCTTGCCAGACCTTTCGCGCTTCCCTGCCCCTTTCAAGATAGCCAAGGGTCGATGCCAGCAATAACCGGCCGCTGTCTGTGTCGCTGGCCAAAAGCAAACGCTCGCGAAACATCAAATGCGCTGCCTCGTAATTACCCAGGAAGAAATTGGCGAGGCCCAAGAAATGCAAATACTGATGGCTGAACCCGGGGTCCAAACGCATAGCCTTCTCAAGATCATCCAGCGCTTCTTCTGGCGTCCCAGCGAAAATTTTGTTTGATGCTCGTGACATCAGCGAAAGCGCAGCATTCGGATCCAACTCCAATGCTTTGTTGACAGACTGTTCCGCCAATTGCATGTCGCCGACCATATGCGCTGCGTATGTCTGCGCCTGATACGGCAGCGGCTCGTCTGGGGCGAGCTTGACCGCCCGTGCCGCATAGTTGATGGCCAGATCCAGCGAGGCATCGGGATCGCCGCTGAACCGGTTCTGCAAGTTGTATAGATGCAATACTGCCAAGGCCGCATAAGCAAGCCCGTACTCGGGATCAAGTTCAATCGCTCGCTGGCAATGTTCCACAGCCTTACGATACATTTGAGCGTTAATATTGGATGCGATCATCAAGTTCCGGCCCCGCATATATGCATCATGGGCTTCGGTGTTGGATGTATCTTGCCGCGTAATTCTTTCCTGTTCTCCCGGTTGCAGAGTCACCTTCAGCGCGTCGACAATGTTCAGCGTTACTTCGTCCTGCACTGCAAAAATATCGTCCAGATCGCGGTCATAACGATCCGCCCACAGGTGTGATCCACTATCTGCATCTATCAGCTGGGCTGTAATCCGTACCCGGTTACCTGCCTTTCGTACGCTGCCTTCCAGCACGGTAGAAACGCCCAGTTCGCGCCCCACAATTCGCAGATCGACTGGCTGGCCCTTGTAGGCAAAGGAAGAGTTTCGCGCGATCACCTTCAAACCAGAAACTTTTGACAAGTCGGTTATTATATCCTCGCTGATGCCGTCTGAAAAATACTCCTGATCCGCGTGACCCGACATGTTGTCGAAAGGCAAAACCGCGATCGACGCCGAATTGGCATCTTGCTTGGGCGCTGGCTTTGAACTTAACCCATCATTGTTTTGAGCTGAGGCATCCTTGGCTCGCCAATGCCAGACGTGCACCGGAGTTTCGATGTTTTTCAAGCTGACAATTCCACCGTCGGAAAACGAAACGTTTACTCGGCCGGCAATGCTTTCTTTGACGACCGAAGAAACGCAAATTCCACCCGGCGATGCCAGAGGTTCAAGACGCGCCGCCAGATTGACGCCGTTGCCGTAAATATCATCCTCTTCATATATGACGTCGCCCAGATTAATTCCGATCCGAAGCGTAATGGGAGTCTCGGCCTCACTATCAGAGTTGGCGGCCCTCTGAACCGTGACAGCACAATCGATAGCGTCGACAACACTGACAAAATCGACCAACGCACCGTCACCCATCAGCTTGATTAACCGCCCGCCATGGTTTTCTACGGCAGGATTGAAAACACGTTCCCGATGCTCCTTTAGGGCTGCCAGTGTTCCTGCTTCGTCTCGCAACATCAGGGCCGAATAGCCCACCACATCAGAAGCAAGCACTGCAGCGAGGCGACGCGTCATTCGTTTTTCGCTCATGACAAGGGTTTTAGCCTAAGGTTCCCCTTTGAGCTAGCGATTGTGTTGCCCGCGTGGCGCCTATGACGGATGCTAGAATGACCGGTTGGTCAGCTTTCCGCTCGTTAAGCCCAGATGCAGCGAACGCCGGTTTAACTCGGAGCGGTCAACAATCTTTCCAGAACGGCTCGCTGTTTTTCTGCCCTCACAACCTTCGCATCTCGACGGCCCGACGAACCGCGAGGACTGCTGTGGCGTAATCTCCCAGAGAAATCCCTCTGAAAGCGAAGGCGGCCGGTTTCTCGCGTAAAGTAGTATCGACTTCTCCCGAGACAATTTCCATCAGATCGCCGGTTACTTGCTGATAAGGCAGCATTGGCTTGTCGCTTTCAGATTCTTGTGTTCGGTCGTCAACAATAACAGTTTCAAAAGCGGTCATGCCCTCTGGAAGCCATGGAATGCAGGCATCTGTAATGGCGGCGAAGGCAGTCGGTTTTAGCCATCGGGCATCCAGAAATGGTTCGATGGAGTAGTCCAACGTTATTGATGTCACCACCAGATCAGCATCACGCAAGGCGTCCTTGGCATTGGCGGCTGTTTCGGCCTCGAGGCCCATGTCCCGAGCACGGCGACAAAGCTTGTCGGCATTCGCCTTTCCACGCCCGAACACACGAATGCTTTTCAAGGGAAAGAATTCCGAAAAAGCGGCCAAATGGGAGTGAGCTTGCACGCCGGCACCCACAAAGGCCATCGTCTCGGCTTTAGGGTCAGCAAGTCGACGCGCCGCCACCATGGACAGTGCCGCTGTTCTGACAGCCGTTACCCAGTTCGCCCCCAAGACCGCTCGGAGAATCCCGGTTTGCCCGTCCATGACCATGATTGCGCCGTTAATCGCAGGGAGCCCTCTCGACGGATTGTTTGGGCACACCGTGACCTGTTTGGTCACGATGAACCCATCTTCTCCCACCGCCAAGGTGGACATTGCGTACCGTCCATCCCCGAGCAAAATAGCTGTCTTGGGAGATGTATGAAGCTGTCCGCCTGCCTTGGCTATCAGGGCAGATTCGATGGCGTCGGCAACTTCAGAAGGCTGAATGCCTAAACCTTCCAAGTCCTCGTCGGAAAGATAAGTTAGATTGCTTTCAGAAGTCATGTTGGCGTCTCTCCGCTTTGCAATCTGGCTTTCTGGCTGCGGGCGTTATCTTGGGTAACTTGTTCCCGCCAGGCTATGTCCTCAAGTTCAATATTGCTGAAATAGTAAATATTTCTGTCTAATGTATTGCAACAAAACACGGCCCCGCTACGGTGAAAAAGTGATCTGAACCTAATGACCGAAAAGTTCGCACGACGCTCATTCAAGGGCGGCGTCGTGATTAGTGACCAGAGGCGTGAAGCGGCGGGTGCGTGCAAGGAACAGTCGTGGGCTTGCGTAAAGGCAGCTGCGTCTGTTTAGCTAGTCATTCGCCGGCGTCCGCGAGCGTCCGCGTCGAGCCCAAAACTGCCGGGTGCAGTTGCTAGAAGCAAATACATCAAACGCCTGATTACTGCTTGTATGCGCATGGTTTCCGCATACTCTGAGCGCACTCTATCGTGTTCATTCAATGTGGGAGGTCCAATAATGTCGACGCATACTGGGTATCTGCTGATCGCTGATATCACCGGCTACACTCAATTCCTGACCTCTTCGGAAATGGATCATGCCAATCCCATTTTGCAATCCCTGTTGGGTGCTTTGCTCGAGCAAATTGGTGACCCACTGAACTTTTGGAAAACCGAGGGCGACGCTGTTTTGGCGTATTCGACGCGTCAGGACTTCCCGTCTGGTGAGACGTTTCTCACAATCTGCGAAACCATTTATAATGCGTTTACTCAGAGGCGGCAGGACATCATCGCCAATACGACATGCCCGTGCCAGGCGTGCGCCAATGTCGGCAAGCTGGACCTCAAGATCATCTCTCATCACGGCAGGTTCGATGAGATGCAACTTGGTCCCACCAAGGACATTTCCGGCCCCGATGTCATTCTGGTGCACAGAATGACCAAGACCGACGTCACTGAGCGCACCGGTATTCGCAGCTATGCCCTGTTCAGTGAGGCAGCCGCACAAGCAATGAATATCAGTGAAATAATGGAGCCTTTTTCGCAGGATTTTGACCACTTTGGCGAAGTCAAAATGAAGGTCTACGACTTGGCCAAATCATGGGAAAAGATGCGTGCCGGCCGCGAACGCGATTTCCTTGAAGAACATGACGGGATCTGGACGATGCGATACCATTTCGACGCTCCGAAGGGCGTTGTTTGGGAAGCGATCGTCGCACCCGAACACAAGGTGAAGTGGACAGCCGGAGTAACTAATATCAGGATGGAAAACCCGCTTGGACGCCTTGGCCCAGGGTCCGGCTACCATTGCGCACACGCAATGGCCGATTTTTTCTTTCGTGTCACTGATTGGGAACCCTTTGAAT